>JBEKXG010000019.1:0-18910 GCA_049512295.1 Syntrophobacteraceae bacterium | reverse complement strand
GGTAAGAGGCTACACCCAGAACGCCGATAATCTCGCCTGCACTTATCAGCGGCAGAGCACCAAAGGAGCGCAACCCGGCTTTTTTACACTCCTCAAAGGTGCACCGGGGATCCGCGTGGATATCGCCTGAGAAGATCGGAAGGCGCTCGCTCAATGCCAGGCCGCAAAGACACTCACCGACATGATGTGTAGGCAGGACTTCACCCGGAGGCACCAATGTCCCGGGCATGATCCCTTTCAGTACCAGGACGTTTTCCTCCATAACAAAGATCAGGGCGAGATCGGGCTCGGTAGACCGTGTCACATGTTGTAGACAGGTCTGCACGGCAGATTCGATGGTGAGATCAAACCCCAATTCCCGTGCCAGATTGTTCATTACCGACAACTCAAAGGCTTTTTTCTCAAGTTGTTCTTCAGCGGCTTTTCTGTCCGACACATCGGTCAGAACACCCTGAATTCCTGTCACGCGGCCCCCATCAAGCATTGGACGGCTCGAGGCTCGAACCCATAGCATTTCTCCCGATTTCTTGATGGTCACCAATTCCGCCGGTTTGGCAGTCCCCGTGAGCGCATCTCGGAGGTCATTTGCCCATTGGCTCTCATACTCAGATGACAAAAACTCACTGTAGTTTCGTCCAATGACATCTTCCGGCCGATAGCCCGTCATGCTCTCTATAACGGGGCTTATGTAGGTGATCTTCCCATCGGTATCCAGTGCATAGATCGCCTCGTCTATATTCTCCACGAGTTCGCGATATTGCTTCTCGCCGGCACGCAGGGACTCCGCGGCACGAACGGCCCGAGTTGCCTCACAGCTATAGGATGCCATCACCGCACCGATCTCCCGGTCCTGTTCCGTGAAAGCGAAGGGAGTCCCATTGTGCAGCGTCACAATCCCGAGCGGCCGGCCGGAGCTGTCAATAAACGGAAACGCCAACAGGGACCCCCCTTGGCCCTCCCAACTACTTGACAGCGACCCCTCATCAACCGAGACGTCACGGACAAGAATCGGCGTTTTTTCCGCCAGGGCCTTACCGATTAATGAAGACGCGGGCACGGGAAAAGGAATTGAATCCATTGTCCCGCCAGGATGAAGCGCACACTGCAGCACCAGCTTTCCATCCTCCAGCAGGTAGAGGTTGCCGTCCTCGGCAGACATGTTCGATGCGAATTCTTCCAGCAGTTGCCGGGCCACTCCTGACACCGAAGTGCATGCCATGACAGAGCGGGAAGATCTGACAATCGCTTTCAGCCGATCGTTGAGTTGCTTGAGTTCTTGAGTGCGCCGGAGCACCTCATCTTCAAGATGCTCCTGGTATCTGCGGGTTTCCTCTCGTAGTCGGGCCCGCTCCCGGACGCTGTTCACCACGTGTTCCAGCGCGTCCATATTTACAACGGGTTTGGTCACGTAGTCCCATGCTCCCTTGCGGATAGCTTCAATAGCATCCGTGATGATTCCTGTGCCGGAAAGCACCACCACAGGAATCTCAGGCGCCTCCGCGGCCATCGTCTCAATTACCTCCAGGCCACTGACCCCGGGCATCCTCAGGTCTACCAGCACGACCTCCGGCCGCTTCCTGCGAAAGAGCGCAAGCCCCTCCCGGCCGTCTCCAGCCTCCCAAACTTCAAAACCGGCATCCTCAAAGAACCCGCGAATGCTCCTCCGGACGGGTTCCTCGTCATCAATAGTCAGCAGCGTGGGATTCTCACTCATGATCTTCCCTCATTTGAAGGATTGTTTTGAGTGCAGTAGTTAGCGGAGCCACATCGCCAAGCGGTTTGACAAACATCTGAGCTTCACCTACACCCAATCTCAACAGCCGCTCAGGGAGTTGGTAGTTCACAGACCCTGTGAAGACGAGAAAACCGAGGTTGGAATCCATCTGGTGGGCACGCTCAATGAAGTCATTGCCGTCCATCCCCGGCAGGCGGATGTCAACGATTGCCGCGGCGACCCGATTCTTTCCCAAGACCTCAAGCGCCTTTTCGCCGTTCTCAGCCTCGATCACTTCAAAACCCTCGTCCTCCAGATAAGCCCGCAGGCTCCGCCGTACACTCTCCTCATCATCTACCACGAGAATGCGCATGCTGAGTTTTTTCATGGCCTCCTCCCCTCCACCGGCAGGCGGATGACAAATGATGCTCCCATCCCGGGTGTGGACTCCACCGATATGGTTCCACCGTGGTCTTCGGTAACAATGAAATACGAGACGGACAACCCGAGGCCGGTACCCAAACCGGGAGGCTTGGTGGTAAAAAACGGCTCGAAAATCCGCTTGCGGACAGCTTCGTCCATCCCTGGACCGTTGTCCTCGATCTCCACCCGTACCATGGAACCCTCGTTGGACACCCTCAATATAAACAGCGGTGTCAGGTCCGAGTCTCCAGCCGCTGTCATCGCCTCGGCACCATTACGCAAGATATTCAGGAAGACCTGTTGAATCTTGACGGCATTACAGAGCACCAGGGGGGTATCGGGTTCATACTCGCGCTCGACCGCAATCTGCCGGAAGTCATAGTGCTTCTTCAGATTATAGTCGCTGGCCGCCAGGGACACCGTCCGGTCCAACAACTCCGCCAGATCCGTCCTAATCCCCTCCTTATCCGCCTTTCGGCTGAAACTCAACATGTTCGAGACAATTTCCGCTGCCCGCTCACCGCTTTGCCAGATGTCATCGAGGAAAGTCAGGATCTCTCGCCGCTTCAGGTATTCTCCTACGCTGCTCAAGTTAATGCCGCACTCACCGGCCACTCGGGCATTGGCCGGCAAGTCGGGAGAAATGCGTCTAAGCACGTTCTGCGAGGCTTGCAGGATCACCCCAAGCGGATTGTTGATCTCATGGGCCATCCCGGCGGCCAGCCCCCCAATAGAGAGCATCTTCTCGGACTGCAGGATCATCTCCTCAATCCGCACCCGCTCCGTCACGTCGTCCACTCGGATGACCGCCCCATCCACCCCATTGCTCACCAGCGGATAGACCGTAACATCCTCATAACGCGTTTCCCCATCAACGATCCGGGGCATCTTCGCCTCGGTCTGCACCATTAGCGCGCCCATTGCGTGCTGAACTTTATCCAACTGCCGGCTCATCACGGGCAGCAAGCGCCCAAGAAGCTTTCCCCGGGCCTCCTCTGCCCTGATCCCTGTCGTTCTCTCTGCAGCCGCATTCCAGAGCGTCACGCAGCCCTTGATGTCCACCCCCACCATTACCGAAGGCATGGAATCGATGATGTTGCTCAGATAATTTCGTAGCCGCCGCGTCTCTTCTTCCGAACGCCTGCGTTCTGTGATGTCCAGATGCTGAATGATCGCATGGGAAACTCGCTTCCGGGCATCCATTACCGCTGAGATCGTCACCTCCAATACCAACTGCGTCATCTCTCCGAGCCGCACAGACCTAAGCTGTGAACTGTCGTAATTGAGGATGAACCGGACCTTCTCACCGTGTTCGAAGACCCTTTTAACAAGCGGCATCACCCCCTGCTCCTCAACGATGTTATCCTCAAAAACATTGTATTTCCCGACCAGGTCTTTGTCAGTGACATGGAACAGATCCCGGCAGGCCTGGTTCATCCGAATCAGGGTGCCTTTCCGGTCGGAAACCCACATTGGGCCGGGACTGTGCTCGATGACGGTTTCCAGGAATATCTCCGAGGCACGCAGTGCTTCCTCTGCCTGCTTGCGCTCGGAGATGTCAATCACGATGCCATGGAATTCGGTAACCTGCCCACCGACATCTCGTTTAACTACCGTGTGGTCATCGACCCAGCGGACTTCTCCTTCCTTTGTCACAATCCGGTATTCCTGCCGGAACTGGTCGACACCTTCCGCGCAATACCCCTCCACCTCGCCGGCTACTCTTTGCAGATCCCGGGGGTGCACGATCAAAGCGAAGGGTACGGCCCCGGAGAGAAGTTCTTCCGGCGTATAGCCAAACTGGGAAACATTCCTGGACACAAATTCAACCGGCCAGCCTTCAGCCGCTCTCCAGCGGAACAGAACCACCGGGCTGTTTTCAACGACCAGGTTGGCCTGCCGCAAAGCTTCCTCGCTCTTGCTGAGCGCCTCCGTGGCCCTCCGTCGATAGACCATTGTGAAGCTGAGGAAAATCACGAGACTGCTGAGCACCAAGACCAGCGTTGCGGTCGCCCATACGTATGTCTTGTATTTGTTGTAGAATGTATCGGGACGGTTGATTAAGATGGAGTTCCCGGGTAGTTTCGATAAGGGAATACCATACCGTACGAGCTGCCTGTAGTCCAGCATGTAGCGGTTGGCATCCGCGGCGCTGACAACGGGGAGGCGGTCCGAACTTTCGCCATGGAGGATCTCGGTTGCAAGTTCAGCAGCGATCTGACCCTGGCGATAGCCACTTACCAGCTTCCCCCCGACGATCCCATTCCCCAATAGTACATCCCAAAATGAATAGACCGGAACAGTGCTGTAACGGCAGATCCATTTCGTTGTCTCCGCGTACATCAACTCGCGGCCGGTTTGGTCCCTTATCAGGCCATTGAGAAAAATGAGCGAGCTTTTCTTCAACTTCTCAAGCCTTGCCCTCAATTGCGGGACCGGCAGGTCATCCCAAAAAGTGACCTCGAGTTGATGAGGCAGCCGGGGCAGGGATGCCACGACACTATCCCTATTATACTTGTCAGCCGCCACGGAAGCACGCCCGATGACGATAATTTCCCTGGTTTCGGGATGAAGCCGCAGGGCAAGATCAACCGTTTCGACTATTGAAACATCCTCGGCAACACCGGTTATCCCGCGATATCCGGAAATCCGGGATGGATTAAAGTCATTGATCCCGCAAAACACTATGGGGATACCGGCAAAAAGTTGATCACGCTGAGACAGGACGAAATCAAGGGCGGCATTGTCCGAAACCATTACCAGGTTTGGGGCGGTGCCTTGCAACTTGAACATGAGAAAGTCACGAATCCGGCGGGCATGTTCAGGATCTGGAAAGCGCCTGGCGTCAAGGTATTCGGCGCTAATTTCGATATCAAGGCCGCTTTTGGCGAACGTGTCGCGAATACCGTTCATGATTGAATCGGTCCAATCGAGACCGGAATGGTAGGAATTTATGATGAGAATGCGACTGCCGCCTAATGGAGGCGACTCCGCCTGTGCAGGCAGTATTGTCAACAGGATGAACAACCAAATCCCGGCCGCCTTGAGCAAACGAATGTGATTACCCATGATGGTTCGCAATCGCTTCCCCCTCCCCGGTAATGAGTTGTGTGGTTAATGCAATCGGAGAGCCAGCCGGTATATGAGCGCGTATAGCCCAGTGACCAGGACGAAAAAAGGATAACACAGGTAAGGCAGCCGCGAACAGGAATAATCAAATGATTGGACAAAAGGGGGCATTTGATCTAATGTTCATGGCTTGGTTGCATGTTCAGTTTGAATGCAACAGTCCAGCGCCTTATGCTCGGATGATCATTGTCAGGCGGCGGGGGAGCCGTATCAATGAGCCTCCGTTTGACTATACGTAACTTCAAGTCTATCCGGGATACCTTCCTGTGTACCGCAGCCGACATGGAGATCCTCAATTACTATTTTCGCAGGCGGGCAATCGAGTGCTATTTCAAAGACGGCAAACAACTTCCGGGGCCGGGCGACGGCCCGAGCGAGACGTTTGATGCCGAGGCAGCCCGGGCATCGATTGTCATGATACGCTATGCCATTCTCGTCAAGATCAGAAGAATTTTTCTATTTGTTTGACGCACTTGAGAATTCACCCATTGACTGCCGCCTGGAAGGGTGTGCCAATTTTTAGAAATAACTATTAAAGGCTGTCTTCCCGGCAGGCATTTTCTTCAACCTGAGATTGGAGGAGCAGATGCGGATTCCCCCGATAATGTCCCGCCGCCTGGCGCTGGTTTGTTGCCTGTTGACGGTGGTTTTCCAAGCTGACGGAGTTCGGGCCGATTGGCTGCAGGACCTGGAGGCCGACGCTATCGCCTGGATGGCCGAGGAAGGCTCTCCCGGCATGGCCATCGCCATTGTCAAAAATGATGTGCCCATCTATACGAAGGGTTTCGGCCACCTGAAAAGTGATGAAAACCCTCCCCAACCGGTCAATGAAGACTCGGTCTTTATTATCGGTTCCACCAGCAAGGCTTTTTGCTCCGCACAGATTGCCGTCCTGGCAGACAAGAAGTTGCTTAACTGGAACGATCCGGTCATAAAGCTCATGCCATCGTTTCAGATGTATGACCCGTGGGTAAATGCGCAGTTTCAGGTAGAGGACCTGCTGTGCCACCGCAGCGGCCTTTATATGTTTTCCCTGACTATGATGGAGGTTTTGGATTACCCGACGTCCGCGCGGGTGGCAGGCATCCGTTTTCAGCGGCCCTACACCAGCTTCCGCTCCGCCTTTGCCTATCAGAACTGCATGTACACAGCGGCTGCGAAGCTTGTGGAAGCCAAGACAGGACAGAGTTGGGGGGAAAATCTCCATGATAGTATCTTCAAGCCCCTCGGGATGACCCGCAGCGTTACCACCCAGGACGCAGTGAACCAAATGAGCAATGTGGCTATCGGGCACCTTCACCTGAACGGCGGCAAGCTTTGGCCAATTCCTCCGAACTGGTTCTGGAATTCCACCCAAGACCAGGCGCTGGCCGCTGCAGCCGTTCGCACTACAGCCAATGATATGGCCCAATGGCTACGGCTGCACCTGGGCCAGGGAAAATTGGGGACTCAGCAAATCATAACGGAAGCCAACATGCGCTTCCTCCATTCCCCCCAGATACTCGAGGATCCCTGGCAGCACAACACCGAATCGCCGTACTGGGGCCCCGTGGCTTATTGCGCCGGCGCCTGGCAGTACTGGGGCCTGTCGCCCCAGCCCTTTCTCTTTCATGACGGCGGCGCAATGGGCAGCGGCAGCGCCATCGGCTTTGCGCCCGACGCCAACATCGGTATCGCGGTGCTCACCAACGTCGAAGGGGGAGACGGCCTGGCCAGCAGGATTGTGTGGCGTTTCTACGACCTCTACTTCAACAGGGGCGTTTCGCAGGCGCAATTGGAGCAGCATGTGGCCCGGAATCGGAGCATGTTGCAGCCGGTTCGGACTCAAGCCCAGCCCGTTCCGGCCGGCCAGGTCCCCGCACTGCCCCCGGCAAAGTATTGCGGGGTTTACAACAATCCGGCTTACGGCAACTTCGTAGTCAGCCAATCGGGTGGCAACCTAGTGATCACCATGGGGCCGCAGCGATTTCAGGCCAAACTGGTGCAGGATGGCACCGACATCAATAAATTTCTGGCGTATATGCCGGATTACCCGGACGGCTATGAATTTACCATTCCCGTCAAATTCAATCTTTCTTCGAGTCCGGCAACTTTGACCACAGGCCCGATTATTCACGACCCGGAAGAAGTATTCGTCCGAATCCAAAATTGAGCAAAGCCCGGCGCCTGAACCGGACTTTGCCGGAGGCAGCTATCGCAGCGCCACTTAACCTTAGAGCGGAGACAAATATGAAAATTTCTCGAAGGATATTGTGGAACCTTGCGCTAGTATGTTGCCTGTTGGCGACGGCATTTTATCCGGCGGTAGCCAGGGCCGATTGGCTGCAGGACCTGGAAGCCGACGCCGTTGCCTGGATGACTGAGGCCGGCATTCCCGGCATGTCCATCGCCATTGTCCAAAATGACACGATCATCTATGCCAAGGGCTTCGGCCACCTGACGGCTAATCACAATTCGCCCAAGGTCGACGCCGACACGATTTTTAGCATCGGCTCGTGCAGCAAGGCCTTTGCCGCCACCCAGGTCGCCATGCTGGCGGATCAAAATAAGGTTGCCTGGAACGATCCGGTCAGCAAGCACCTGCCCTATTTTGGGATGTACGATCCCTGGGTAAACGGGCAGTTTCAGGTGGAAGATCTGCTGTGCCACCGCAGCGGTCTAACAGCGTATTCCCTGTTCCCCACGTTATTTTTAGGGTATCCCTCGTCCATGCAGGTTCAAGGGATCCGCTTCAAGGAGCCCATCACCAGCTTCCGCACCACCTTTGCCTATCAGAACCACATGTATGTCGCGGCTTCGCTACTCGTTGCAGCCAAGACCGGTAAGAGTTGGGGGGAAAGCGTCTCCGACAGTATCTTCAAGCCGCTGGGAATGACCCGAAGCTTCACCACTCAGGCTGAAGTAAACAAGATGGGCAACGTGGCCACGGGGTACCTTCTGCTGACGGACGGCAGTCTTTCGCCCATCCCCAAGAACTGGTGGATGAATCATGCTTTTGACGATCTAGCACTTGGCGCAGGTGCCATTCGCTCCACCGCCCTGGATATGGCCCAATGGATGCGGCTACAGTTGTCCACGGGAAAATTTAACATGGAGCAAATCGTGTCGGAAACCAACATGCGATACATCCAGTCCCCCCGGGTGCTCATAGCCCCCTGGGCAGACGGACCCGCCTCTCCGTACTGGGGCCCCGTGTCTTATGGCGCCGGCTGGCAGTATTTCGGCCTCGCGCCACAACCTTTAATCACACATGACGGCACCATGCCGGGTTTCAAGACCAGCGTCCTGCTGGTGCCCGGGGCCAACATAGGAATTGTGATTCTCGCCAACTTAGGGATGAACATCACCGGGAACGTGTCTTTAAATGCCAAGTCCGGGTTGGCGCAAAAAATTGCGTTCCGTTTCTACGATCTCTATTTCGAGAGGGAGGCCTCGACGTCCCAATTGGAGCAACACGTGCTCAAGATGCAAGAGATGTCGGAACCGGCATCATCCCCGCCCCCCTCATCTCGATCCAACGCAGTGGCGACCCTACCCCTGAAGAACTATTGCGGGATTTACTACCATCCGGCTTATGGCGCCTTCACAGTGAGCAGGTCGGGTTCCGGCAGCCTGGTGATAACTATGGGGCCGCAGAAGATCCTGGCCAGGATGGCGCCGGCCGGGGGCAATACGTTTTGGGCGTACATGCCGAACATCCCGGCCAAGTACCCGATGTACATTCCCTTTACCTTTAACTTCCCTTCTTCCGGACCGGCAACCATGACCCTGGGCACTGTGATGTCCTGGCCCCAGAACGACGTATTCACCCGGATAAAATAGAATGTTTTTCTCAATGACAAACGATTAATCTCACCGTTCCGTGTGTAATTCATGGATGTTGGCGGATGTGTCCGGGACATGGGGCTTTCCAGGTCTTTGAAGAGTGTTGGGGAAGGGTACGGCGCCGCCGGTGAAAGCCCCTCAGTGCAGCAGTATTTTGAAGAGGCAGCGGTCGCCGGGCTGTCCCTGATCAACGCCATTCATCCGCCCTTATTCCTCAATCCCTCAATTTCCAAATAATGGTTCTCACCGTATAATAGGAAATTCAGCGCGGAATCGGGCGGGCAAAAATGTGAATCGTTGGGAAAATGCGTAATGAATTTTGGTTTCGGGGTAAGCGTCAAAGCAGTTTTTCGAGCATTTCGGCACAGGAATTACCGTCTTTTTTTCTTCGGCCAGGGAGTTTCCCTGATCGGCACATGGACGCAGCAGGTTGCCATCAGTTGGCTGGTGTACCGAGTCACCGGATCGACGCTTCTGCTCGGTGCTGTTGCCTTCTCCAATCAGATTCCGACTCTTTTTCTGGGGCCTTTTGCCGGGGTGGCCGCCGACAGGTGGGAACGAAAGCGGCTCCTGATCTGGACGCAGTCCCTCTCCATGCTCCAGGCGATGATTCTGGCCGCGCTCGTGCTTGCCGGCGCAGTTCAGACCTGGCATATAATCGCGCTCAGCCTTTTCATCGGGATAATAAACGCTTTCGATATACCTATCCGCCAGTCTTTCGTTTTGCAGATGGTGGAGAGAAAAGAAGACCTGGGGAACGCGATTGCTCTCAACTCAGCCATGTTCAACAGCGCGCGTTTCATCGGTCCCATGGTTGCCGGAATTCTGATTTCCACGGTGGGCGAGGGAGTATGTTTCCTGTTAAACGGGATAAGCTACATTGCGGTGCTGGCGAGTTTATCGGCGATCAGGGTTGCTCCGAGACAAAACCACAATCGCAAGGCCCCTGTTTTGCGGGAGTTCTACGAAGGGATCCGCTATGCCTTCGATTTTAAGCCCATTATAGCCATTTTGGCGCTGCTTTCGATCTTCGCCGTGGCCGGCGCGCCTTATTTGGTGCTCATGCCCGCATTTGCCAAGGATGTTTTGCATGGAGGGGCGCATACGTACGGGTTCCTGATGTCGGCAGCGGGCATCGGGGCGCTGTCGGCCACGATGTATCTGGCCTCCCGCGAGAATGCTCACGGCCTGATAAAAGTCATTCCGGCCGCCGCCGCCGCATGCGGCCTCGGGCTTGTCTTTTTCGCCCTTTCCAGAAACTTTGCCCTCTCGATAATCTGCCTGTTCATGGCCGGATTCGCCATGATGACTCACATCGCATCAAGCAATACGATTATCCAGACTATAGTCGACGAGGACAAGCGCGGCCGGATAATGAGCCTGTATGCCATGTCATTTATGGGCGTCATGCCCTTTGGGAGTATCCTTGCGGGAAGCGTCGCGGACAGGATCGGGGTCCAGTTCACTCTGCTTCTCGGCGCGGCCTGCTGTATAATAGGGGCCGCGTTTTTCGCCGTGAAGCTCCCCGGGCTTTGCGAACTGCTCAGGCCGGCCCTTGCAAACATGGAGATCTGTGAAACGGAACCAGTTCATCATCCGGAATCAAAATCCGCTCGTTAATTTCGATCGCGCAGTCTCGTCTCTGTTGATGCACATCCCCGATTTGCCGTACCCTGCACACTCTCGTTGCGCACTTTCGCAGGGGTTTTTCCTTCTTATAGTCAGCCGTAAATCATAGTCCGGGCAGATGTGATCCCTCTCGGTTTCCGGTCCAGGGCACTCTTGCCTGAGTGTTGCGCGGTGGTCCGTCTCCACGCGCGTCAAGCGGATTCGAATGAGTCCATCTGCCCATTTTGCTCGATATTATCGAATCAGTACACACCCCCCATAAAAGTCACATTCAAAAGACGCCCTGTCGGACTTTCTCTCCTATCTTGGGAAAACGCCCCTTATCGCCCTCCAGAAAGTATAAGCAGGGGACGGCACTTGACCACGTCATCCAGAAGTGATACGTTGAATACAAGTATCGCCTAACCAAGGAGAAGGTCATGCCCACATCGGTTCGACTACCTGACGATATTGAGCGCCGCCTTGATTTCCTGGCACGTCAGACCGGCCGCACCAAGGCTTTTTATATCCGCGAAATGATCTTGGAGAAAATCGACGATATAGAAGATTATTATCTTGCCGCCGACGTCCTGGAACGTGTTCGCAAAGGCAAAGAGGCGACCCTCGCTGCCAACGAGGTCAGAAAAAGTCTTGGCTTGGAGGATTGATTATTCGGACAGTGTCAGGCGGCAGCTCCGGAAATTGGACAAGCAGACTGCCCGGCGTATTCTCGACTATATGGACGAGCGAATAGCGCCACTGGAGGATCCGCGCAGCGCCGGGAAGGCGCTCTCAGGCCCACTCGGCGAGTTCTGGCGCTACCGCGTGGGAGATTACCGCATACTTTGCGATATTCAGGCTAGCGCATTACTGGTGCTGGTTCTGCGGATCGGCAAACGCAACAGCGTGTATCGCTATTAGCATCTATCCGGACGTTCTTTCGCATCTGAGTCCTGTTGGACCTGTAGCGTGGTTAGCGCCTGCGCGCAACCCGGGTCTCGGCGGCTATGGCTTCCTGCATTGCGTGCCGGGCTTGCTCCGCCCCGATGCAGGGAAGAATCGTTTGAAAAAGAAAACGCTGGCTGCGATGGGAACGAAATAGTAGGCTATCCGGTAGATGAGGATCGCCATGAGAGAAAGCTCGTAATCGAGATCCATGAGATAGAACGCCCACGCCATCGAGCCTTCCATGAGTCCGATCGACGCCGGGGTCAGCGAAAACAGGCTCATAAAAAGACCAACCGAGAATCCGACCATCAAAACCTTATTGTTCACCGGGTAGCTTATCGCGGTGAACGAAAACTTCAGACAAAGGAACATAAATACCCAATCGAGAAGGGCGAGGGATGCCGGGAACAGCAGTACCCCCCTGTTTCTCATTATCATGTTCAGACTGTCGTTGAAGTTTTCAAAAAAAACCTCGGCTCTTTCACGCTGGACCCAGTGCGGTCTGCCGATCTTCGTGAAAAAAGCACTCACCACCCTGAGGCCGATTTGCCATACTTTCTTTCGGAAAGCCTCATGAATGATTGTCTGGATGGTAATCCAGGTCATCAGGAAGGCAACGAACAGCACCAGGGCCCCGAACAATTCCTGATTGCGGTCCGTTATCTGGTGCTGGCTGTAGAGGTAGAAAAACCCGAGATAGATGAACAGGACCGCAATGGTGTTGGTGAGAAAGCCGTGTATGATCGAGACCGAGAGCGTGTTGCTGGGCGGGATGTCTTCGCGCGAGAGCAGGTAGACCTTTGCGGCCACCCCGCTCAGTCCGGCTACCGACATTAGATAGTTGAGGGTGCTCGCGAGAATCGAAATCTTGAAACAGGACGAAAGAGAGATCGGGAGGCCGATTCCCGTGAGCAGTTTCTGAAGAACGCCTGCAACGCATGCATAGCTTATAAAGGCCGAAGCCATCACGGCAACAGCCCAAAGGGGGCTAATGTCTCCCAGGTGCTCAGTGAACTTGTGAAGGTTAGCCTGCTTGATGGTATAAAAAAGGACGACAATACCGAAGACAGCGGCAAACCAGAATCTCTTCCGAGTGGCTATACTTACCAACTCTCCTCCAAAAACGATCAACGCAACTTCGTGTCAGGCTGTATCTGCGAAAACAAGGCGCCTTGCCTTTGAGTTTAACTGCTGAGCGCCAAAAGCGCAAGCCGGACAGATATACCGAAACTGCTGGTGCGTCAAAGCTGAAACATCTTATCTCAGAATTTTCTTCACCTCTTCCCCGTACCGCTCAAATATTTCCTCGGCGAAGTTCGAGAGTTTCCCCTTGATCAAACCGGGCTCGGGAAGGCCGAGAGGGGCGGGGGCGTTGAGTTTTCCCATAGATACTGGCATTATATAGAGATTCTTATCCAACTCGGCCATTTCTCTTGCTGTGAAATTATCCCCCAGTATCTTCTTTTTTTCGATTCCTTGCATGTCCAGGTTCCTGAGAAAATTTAGTATCGAAAGGAGGTCGAAATTCTTCTGGAAGGAATCGATGTTGCTGTTGACGGCTGAGCGCTCACTTGAGAGATCTTCGTAGCGCCGCTCATATTTTTTCATCCAATAATGAAGGCGGGAGTAAGATTCGAGCAGCAGCTTCCGGAATTTCCCCTTTTGGGTCAGCGCCCTCACCCGAATCAGCCGCACTTTGCGTGTGAATTTCACATTCAGGCAGGCCTTCCAGAAGTAGCCGGCCCTCATTCCAAGGATTTCCTGCAGCCGGCTTTGCATGTCCGTACGAATCATGAGAAAAGAAAGTCTAGCCAGCCGTCTTCCGACCATCCAGGCGAGCCTCCGGGTTTCATCAGCCAGCTTGTTGAGGTGTTCGATTTGAAGCTCGATCAGGCGACGCTCAAACAGGTAGTTCTCGATCACATCTTCTTTGACCTGTCGCGTGAGACAGGTGATCAGATCATCTTCCATCAACGAATGGCAAACCTTTGGAGGAGCAATTATAATCCTGAGGAAAGGAAATTTGGAATTTATGAGCCTCTTGCACTATATTTCCGTTCATGGCCCTCTACGCTCCGCAAGCCGGGATTTTTTCAGCAGCAGGAAAGTATTGGGATCGAGTAGAAACTCGGAATCGGCCGGATTGTAATTTCCTTTTTCCTTCAGCGCCTTCAGCCTGATACCATCGTTTTCAGGCTGCAGCACCAAAATGGAGCTGAAGAGCTCGTCCATTGCGTCGATCGGGTAAGGGATTCCTCTTTCGTTTACATCCGGCATATGCCGGTGGGACCTGGCGGAGACCCAGACAGGAGTCGAGCAGCTCCGGGCCAGATCGCCTATTTTTTCGAAAAGCGGGCGCGCACTGCGGTCAAAATCCAGACCGTCCACAATGATGAGCGAAGGTACGAACTTAGCCTGCTGCTTGAGATTGTCGATGCTCGTCTGCAGCTTTTCCGGACTGAACGTCTGGTTGAGAAATGACATTATGAACCGCAGAGGTTCGATGGCGTGCTGTAGATCGGAGACCTTGCATTCGGGCCGGTTCGAAAAGACATCTTTGAGCAGTTCATGGTACCAGAGCTTCACCTTGTCCGGGACCACGTCCACACAGACATGGAGAACAGGCTCCCTGTCGAGCAGGTACCCTATAGCAAGATGAGTGAGGCAGGCTGTTTTGCCGGCCCCGGCCCGGGCGAGGAAGACTCCCATCTGTCCAGGCTCGAGCCGGCTGACCGGCATTTTTTCATAACCACGGCAAACCGCGCTTTCATCGGTCATTTCAGTGCTCCCTTCTGAGTGCTCGGTTTTTTTGTCCAGCTTGGTTCAATAATACTTTACCGGGAGGAAAAATTCCATCAAAAGGCCTCCGATCTCTTATCTTCGTTGAATTGGCCTTCAATTTAGGGCATCGGAATGGTTCGAGCAAGACGGAAAAAAGATCGCCTACACTGCGCTTCACTCTAGCCTGTGATAAGGATTGCGAATTGGAATGCATATTGATCGGAACCGGCGGGATGATGCCGATGTCTTACAGGATGCTTACTTCCCTGGCAGTAAGGCTCAACGGGCAGTTGTATCTCTTCGACGCCGGGGAAGGGACGCAGATTAACTGGAAGAGAGCGCGGCTTGGAGTGCGCGGGCTGAAGCTTATCGCCGTAACCCATCTGCACGCCGACCACTGCCTGGGGATACCGGGCATGATCATGCTCAGGGCACAGATGGAGAATCCGGACCCTCTTACAATCCTCGGTCCCCCGGGAACGCGGGAGTTCATAACCCAGTCTCAGAGGACCCTCGAATTCCAGGTCAACTTCCCGATCCATATCATCGAATGGCCTTCAGACAACTCGGGTCTGGCATACCAGGACGGCCAGGCCAGGATACTGTGGCAACCGGTCAAGCATACCCGTTTTTGTCTTGGATACAGGTTCGAAGAGCTGGACAGGCCGGGAAAATTCAACCCCGCGCGGGCACGGGCCATGGGGGTGCCGATGGGGCCGCTCTGGGGGAAGCTACAAAGCGGCGAAAGCGTAAATACGCCGTCACAAAAGACCGTGCAACCCTCACAGGTGCTCGGACCAGCCAGAAGAGGCCGCCATATTGCCTTCGCAGTGGACACCAGGCCTGCCCCCGGCGTCTATTCTCTGTGCAGGAAAGCAGACCTGGCTTTTCTGGAAGGCATGTTTCTCACCGAACACTCCGAACACGCCGATGTAAAAGGCCACATGACGGTTGCCGAAGCCGCGAGGATCGCCAGGAAGTCCGGCGCTGCCAAGGCGGTTCTCGTTCATATAAGTCCCAGGTACGAAAACAGCGAACTCGGGAAACTCGAAGACGAAGCTCGCAAAGAATTTAACTCCGTCAAAATTGGAAGAGACCTGGACGTCTTCGCCGTGAGCCTTCCAGAAAAAACCGGTCCTCAATGAAATCCAATGCTTTCCGGAAAAGAAAAGGCCCTCCAAGGGGTAGAGGGCCTTCATTCTTGCTGTGGCTCTGAAAGTCTCAAGCTGCCTGCCAGAGGAATCACTCAGGGCGAGGTTGCCGGCTAATCCCCTTTGGCTCCCTCGATCATCTTTTTCAGCCGGACCTTTTCGGCCCTGGCTTCCCTGAGGTTCTCCTCGATCTCCCGTCTCTCCTGTGACCCGGCATCCAGACTCTCCAGCTTCTTCTCGAGCCCTTCTATCTGTTTCATGACCCGATAAAGCTCGACAGCCACCATCCTAATACTCATACGGGCAAACTTTGTTCCCATTATCGTGAAGATTGCTTGTGAGGCGCCACAGTTCCTTTGTAGAGGCTTACCTTCGGGTATGGACCTCGTAGGCGAGGTCGAATTTTTCTCTCATGCCCGGAGGCAAACGCAGTGCAAATCCGGAACCGGGGGACATCGCATCCTGACGCAGTGACGGGTTGAGTTCCTGTAAATGACTGACCGGCACATCGATCCATCTGGCTACCTCTTCCAGTTTCAGAGGCGTATTGACCAAAACCGGATCGAAGTCCGTAGGCTTGCAAAAATTGGGATACTCGAATCCGTACTTGCCCGGCTCGCGCATGATATTCATTGCGGCCAAGACTTTTGAAACGTAAACTGCCGAATGCGCGGGCATCCTTCGCCCATAAAGCTCCCCGTCCTTAACGCGGCACTTTCTGGCCACGCAACTGATCGGCCTGCTTCCCGCGTTGTACGCGGCAAGGGCCAATAACCACGAGTCGTACTGTTCGTAAAGAGTTTTCAGGTATTTGGCGGCAGCCTTGGTCGATTTGGTCGGGTCTCTTCTCTCGTCCACCCAACGATCGACGCGTAGTCCCATGTTTCTCGCTGTTGCCGCCATCATCTGCCAATAACCACCCGCTCCCCGATAAGACGCGTTCTTCTCGAAACGGCTCTCCACAAACACAATGGAAACCATTTCCGCTGGCACGCCCTGGCTCTCCAAAATCTCGGCCATCCGGGGGAGACAGATCTTCGCCTTTTCCATGGCGACCGAAAAAGTCCTTCGGCCTTCTCCCTGATAGAAGCGGATGTACTTCTGAATGAGTGGTTCATTGATGGGTATCTCGATTCTGTTTCTCCATAGCACTGCGGGGTTCCCTTTAAGAGCATCCATAGGAGCTGGCTGGGTGAGCGGCATTGCGGAAATACCCTGTTTCGCGGAGTCGCCGGGCAACGACAGCGCTGCCAGCGCTCCTGGAATTTCCGTGCTCTCTGCTCCTGCCTGCGCTTGGAAGTTGAAAATGAACAGGGAAAGTAGAAGCAAAGCAGCGGCCTTCACAAAGCATTTGCGAAAGCCGGCTTTAGATCCCGCCGCATGGTGCCTTTGGAGGCTTGAATCAGGCGCCATACTGGTTCTCCTCACTTTTTCAAAGAAGCCCCATGGCCCTCACGGATACCCGTAAGAGTGATAGGATGACGCATTTTTACCAGCATTACCGATAAAAGGCAAACCGGGTTATCCGGGATTATTCGCGGTTAGACCGGATTATCCGGAAAATAGCCTGATTAATCGGCGCTCAGAAAGATATCCGGAAACATAGTGCCTGATTCGGACCAAATTGGGTAACCCTGCCCAGCCTTAGTCTGATCTGCATCGTTTTAGACAATGTATTTCACGCAATCTCTTTCTTATGCGATGAATCTTGATAATGCGTTATTTTTCGTTTCTTGCCTCCAAGTGCCCGTGATTACACCGAATTTCCGGGAATGGCGCTAGCAGCCGGTTAATCAGGTTTGATACCCATTTGTCTCCGAAGAGCAAAACAATCTGCCATTGAAAATCAAAGTATATTGAGAATGTGCCGAATGTCGGGTGCAACGGGCCTGGAGTCGCCGCAAGCGCCGCTGCGAGCGCCGGTAGCGCGCTTGACATATCTGGCCCGATTCCCTAAACTTACGCGCTTGTCTAAAATTAGACGCAGGATGATCTTAAAGTCCGCCCCCGGGAAAGTGGAGTTTATGGCCGACCCAAAGCATTTGAAACTATATAGAAATATCGGAATAATAGCGCACATAGACGCGGGGAAGACCACGGTGACCGAGCGCATTCTCTACTATACCGGCCGGTCCCACAGGATGGGCGAAGTACACGACGGCACCGCAGTGATGGACTGGATGGAACAGGAGCAGGAGCGCGGGATCACCATCACCTCGGCGGTGACCACCTGCGAATGGCGCGGCCATGAAATCCACCTGATAGACACACCGGGCCACGTTGATTTCACAATAGAAGTCGAACGCTCGCTTAGAGTCCTGGATGGGGCGATAGCCGTATTTTCGGGAGTCGATGGGGTCGAGCCGCAGTCTGAGACCGTCTGGCACCAGGCCGACCACTATCACGTGCCCAAGATAGCTTTTGTGAACAAAATGGACCGAATAGGGGCGGATTTCAATAACACGGTGAGCCAGATCGCGGACAAGTTCAAAACCCTCCCGCTGCCCATCCAGTTGCCCCTTGGGGCCGAATCGGACTTCAGGGGCGTAATCGACCTGGTTTCAATGAAACAGATATTGTGGCTCGATGAGACTCTGGGGGCGGAATTCAGGGTTGAGCAAATCGACCCTGATCTTATGCCTGCGGCGAACGAGGCACGGGAATTCCTGGTCGCCAAGCTCGGCGAATTCGATGATGAACTGATGGAGCGCTATCTTGAAGGCGATGAGATTACGGCTGCGCAGCTCATTGCGGTAATAAGGCGTCTGACGCTTGCGCTCAAAGCCGTTCCGGTGCTTTGCGGAAGCGCCCTGAAAAACAAGGGTGTGCAGCCGCTTTTAGACGCAATTGTCGATTTTCTCCCCTCCCCGCTCGATGTCCCTCCAATCCAGGGCTCCAACCCCCAGACAGGCGCTGTTGAGGAGCGCAAGTCCGATGAACGGGAACCCCTGGCCGCGCTTGCTTTCAAGATATTCATGGACCAGGGCCGAAAGCTGACCTATCTGAGGATTTACTCGGGGGTCCTCCAGGTTGGCGCCGACGTAGTGAACGTTTCAAAAGGCGCCCGCGAGAAAGTATCCCGCATATTTCAGATGCACGCAAACAAGCGGGAACGGGTCGAAAGATCGGGGGCAGGCAGTCTGGTCGCGGTACTCGGGCTCAAAACGGCTATCACGGGCGACTCCATCTGCGACCCCGGCCGGCCTGTTTTGCTCGAGCCCCTGGAAGTTTACGAGCCGGTAATCTCAATATCGGTCGAAGCCCAGACCAGGGCGGACCAGGAAAAACTTCTCGACAGCCTGTCCAAGCTCTCGGAAGAAGACCCCACGTT
>JBEKXG010000018.1:0-19217 GCA_049512295.1 Syntrophobacteraceae bacterium | reverse complement strand
TTCGTTGTCCAATCCAGATGATCATCCATCATGGCCAGCACATCTGGAAAAGGCACCAGCGCTTTCACGCTCAGGTCCAAATCCATCCTATCCAATGCCGCGTTGAGCTGATCTCCGCTTAAGCCCTTGTTTTCCTTCACCCAGCGGTCCGCTTCAACGACCTGCGCCGGATACGTTGCCGCCACGAGGACTTGTGCCAGCAGTGAATCAGGGTAAAGGGCGATCGACGCAAGCATCTGGTCCAGCTCTGCCTTGCTGTACGTCTGGTTCGTTCCGTTGCTGTCGGCGAAAACTCCGACCGGGGCCGCCAACAGCACAACGAGGACCCCGATCAGAGCACGTTTAAAAATTTGATTCCAATTCATCATTTATTCTCCCTCCACATGTAGCTAGCTAATATCATTACTAAAGTAAGACATTTGCGGTAGAAATCAACATTCGCCGGATAGACCTGACTTGCACTACTCCAGAGAGAATCGAATAATGAAAAGTCCCTGCTGCATCCTGCGCAGAACCCGGGCGAGCAACAGGCGTTGAGTGGCGAGATGCGGTTCCAGTAAGAGCGGAAGGGGTATCGCTCAGCTAATGGATCAGCTCAGCGATCCTTGACCACCTGAATTTGTCCGGTAGGCTTTCAGCCTTGCCATTCCATGAAAAGTAAATTATGAAAGCCTCTCCCAATACGTTATTGAATGGGAGAGTCCCCCAAAAGCGACTGTCCTCGCTATTGTTTCGATTGTCGCCCATAACGAACAAGGAATCTTCGGGAACTACGACAGGGCCAAAATTCTCCACTTCCTCTATAAAACCCGCTGGCTCTTTTTTATTGAAATAACCCCACGAATCAGGGACCGGCGTACCATTGATGTATATTCTACCATGAATGATCTGCACCGTTTCTCTCTGCATTCCGATGACTCTTTTAATGAAATCCTTTGATGGGTCTTTGGGGTAAACGAATACGATGACGTCTCCTCGTTTCGGTTTTTTATATGAAAACAGCCTGATGTGCGAGTAAGGTATCCGTATTCCATAAATGAATTTGTTAACAAGAATAAAATCTCCAGGAAGCAAAGTTGGTTCCATCGATCCAGATGGAATATTGAACGCCTGTATAATGAAAGTCCGTATAAAGAGGGCGAACAGGATCACAATGACGATCGTTTCAATATTCTTTATTACAGTCTTCTTATCAAACATTTTACCTCTACCTTAAATATAGAATCCAGGACCCGATTGCTCGGCCAGACACGTATAATACGGAGTTGCATTCAAGATGATCACAAGGCAGCGAGGAGGAGGCGGCGCAGGCGTACACCACAGTACGTCGAGGAGCCGACGACGAAGACAACGCAGTGAGCGCTTGAATGCGACTTCGTATAACTCCAAGTTTTGGAGACATGGCATCATTTACCGCCGCTTGCTAAGCTAGTGTACATCCGAAAACCCTGTCTCTCTGGATAGCGAATGAAACAACGGTAAACGCAACCCGCCTGGCCCCTCTTCCATCTACAGGGCGGCACTCTCAAACATAATTACCCATACCTCCAAGGGCCAGATGTGGGGCCCTCCGAAAAATTCCATGAAGCAGAGTTGGATCCCGGCATACGGCAAAAGGATCGATGCATTTGCCGGGTGAGTACTTATAGTAAGCTCGGTTTACAGTAGGACTCGGCGCCTGGTTGCACCTCAGGAGCAGAATCCATTTCGGTCAGTCGGAAAACAGGAGGAGATACATGCTGAAAAAACACTTGAGAAACCTTCTCTATTCATTTTCGGCCATTTTATTAGGCGCCGCATTTATCCTGGCAATCCGGGTCCATGCCTCCCCGGCTCAGGGCCAGGGGACTGACCTGGTTACGGCGATTGAAACAGTTGCCAAACAGAGTATCCCGGCCGTCGTGCATGTTGAGGTGACAGAGCGCCAGGAGATTGAGAACCCGTTGTTGCCGTTTGAAAACGATCCATTTTTTAAGTATTTTTTCGGAAATCCCCAAAAAATGCCCAAGAAATTCCAGCGCGAGATACAAGGGCTGGGGACCGGGATGATTCTTGACGATTCAGGACACATTCTCACCAATAACCACGTCGTCGCTGGGGCCACAAAGATTGAAGTTTTGCTGGCAGATGGGAGGCAGTTCACTGACAAGTCGGTCAAACTTGTGGGGACGGACCCTAAAACGGACCTGGCCGTTATTCAGATCCTCGAAAAGGGTGCTCTACCGCACGTAACCCTTGGCGATTCCGATAAAGTGGAAGTCGGGCAATGGGTCATAGCCATCGGCCATCCGCGGGGGCTCGACGAGACGGTCACCCAGGGCATCATCAGCGCCAAGCATCGCCAGGGAATCTCCGATCCAAGCAGCTATCAGGATTATCTGCAGACCGATGCGGCCATCAATCCGGGCAACAGCGGCGGTCCGCTTATGAATCTCAAAGGCGAGGTGATCGGCATCAGCGCAGCAATCCTTTCCGAATCCGGCGGATTTGAGGGGCTGGGGTTTGCAATTCCCAGCAACATAGCCGCCCACATCACGCAAGAGCTGATCAAAAACGGCAAGGTCATTCGGGGCTGGCTCGGGGTGAGTCTTCAAAACATTACTCCCGAGCTTGCCAAATCATTCGGCTTGAGCAGCAATAAGGGGGCTTTGGTTGCAAGCGCAACTAAAGGGGGTCCGGCCGATCAAGCCGGCATCAAGCAGGGAGATGTGATCACAGCCTATCAGGATAAGCCGGTCGAAGATCCATCCTCTTTGCGCAACAGCGTGTCACTCGCGCTTGTGGGCTCTCAGGTAAAGCTCACCATTGTTCGCAATGGCACGAAACTCGACATCGCGGTAAAGGTCGGCAGCCAGGAGGAGCAGGAAAAGGCGTTGGCCGTTTCATTGAGACAACAGTTCGGCATTGCCGTCGAGCCGGTAACTCCACAAGAGGCTAATAAGTACGGGCTGGATTCCCGGTCGGGAATGGTAATTGCGGAAGTCGATCCTAACGGTCCGTTCGGAAAGGCCGGTTTCGAAAAAGGCGATATTATACTGCAGGTCGACAACCAGTCAGTCGCCGATGCGGACAGCCTGTTTATCCTGCTGAGTTCCCTGAAGCCGAAGCACAGGGTAGTCGTTTTGGCCGTCGACCACAACAGCGGACAGACCGGCAAGGCGCTGATGACGCTGCCGTAGAGAAACTTCGGCGGCCTGCCTCGTCACCGTGCAAGCTCTTATGATAACGGGAGCAGACTATTCCGTCTGCTCCCGTCATACCAATTCCGCCCCATCGCATCTTTTCAGGGACCTGGATGAGGTCCTTTGTGCTTTGTCCTCTCCCAGCGCGAATTTTACCAAGGTGGCATCCCCTTCGAATCTCAACTTTTCGGAATGCCAGGCGAGCAGGGTGCTGCGGTGTCCTATGCTCGTCACTGCAGAGTGCGGCAACGAGCTTTGAAGCAATTCGTACAGGGCCGCCTCGGACTTTTCATCCAGCGATGCGGTTGCCTCGTCGAGAAATATGAAGTCCGGCTTAACGAGTAATACCCTTGAAAATGCGATTCGCTGCTGTTCACCTGAAGAAAGTACATGAGACCAGTCTTCATCTTTTTCCAATGAGGAAGCAAGGTCCCCCAGCCCGCATTTTTCCAGCACTTCTTCCAGGTCTTCCCGCCGATAACCGTCCGTATGCGGGTAACACAGGGCGTTGCGCAGGGTCCCGAGGGGGAGGTAGGGTTTTTGAGGCAGAAACATTATCGAAGACGAGTCAGGTAAGGAAATGGTACCCTTACAAAAAGGCCAAATGCCGGCCAGAGCCCGGATCAGAGTACTCTTTCCGCAACCGGATGGTCCAGTGATAAGAAGATGTGTTCCCGGTGCAATATTCAGCTTGAGATCTCGGATCAGTTCCTTCCCATTTGGGAGAAAAACACTCAGAGAGTCAATCCCTATCGCCTTCCCGGAAGTGCGGGCGCGCTCGGTGCCCTGAATGAACTCCGAGCTTCGCAGCATATCCATTATTCGGGAAAAGCCGGCTAAGCGGTCAATTACAGCCTGCCATTTAGCTATCGTCGTGTAACTGTTGACAAGATAGGAAAGCGCGCCCTGTACCGCTGCGAATGCGCCTACTGTCTGCATAAGTCCCCCCAGGTCCATTTCACCGGCGAAAAAACGAGGGGCTGCCATTAACACAGGGAAGACGACTGCTGCTTGACCATAGGTATTCGTTAACCAGGAAAGGCGCTTTTGGCGCCTCATGATTTTCCAAAAATTATCCATCAGAATATTGAAGCGATCTCGCAGATATGTTTGTTCCTGCTTCTCGCCTCCGTATAGCGCAATCGACTCACTATTCTCACGGACCCTGACCATGCCGAAACGGAAATCCGCTTCAAACCTTTGCTGATTGAAATTGAGGAGGATAAGAGGGTTCCCGATACGCATGGTGAGCCAGGTGCCGGCAATCGAATAAAATAGCGCGGCCCAAACCATGTATCCCGGGAGCTTGATGGTTGCCTGAGCGCCGAAGGGAATGACGAGTGTCCCCGATAATTGCCAGAGGATGCCAAGGAATGCGACCAGTGTTGCCACCGAACTCAAGAGGTTCGTCCCAAGGTTGATGGCCATCTCTATATATGAGTTTACGTCCTCGCTTATTCGCTGGTCGGGGTTGTCGGTCATGGTGGCGGCGAAATTGATTCGATAATATGCCCGGTGTGTGAGCCAGTCCCGCAAGTACTTGTCCGTTAGCCATTTCCTCCATCGGATTTGCAGCATCTGGCTGAGGTACAGCATGTAGACCGCCTGCGCGATATATGCACTCGCCAGGAGACAAAAACGAAGGATTTCAGCAGCAAACCTGCTCTTGTCCAAGCTCTGGAGGACGTTGTAGAACTCCCTGATCCATTCGTTTACAAGAACCTGAACATAGACCATCCCCAGGTTCATGGCGATTATTGCGCCAAGCAGTACGCGGGCTTTCCATTTCTCGCCGGATCTCCAGTAAGGAAAGGCCAGATTTCGAAAGTCCTGCAGGAATTGAGATACCATTGTGAAATCCCGTATTGTTGAATTACCTTAGATGGTGCCCATCCGGAAACCCGGCACAGATCCAGGGCGAATGGGTTTGAAGTCCCCCTTCGGCAGCTTCAGGGCAAGCTCCTTTTCCAAAAAGGGGGTGCCCTCCGATGATAAGACCCCCAATAAGATAAAGCACAAGGTCCCGGGCTGTCGATCCAACCAGGCCGGCCTGTCTGCACTGTTCCCGTTTCCGGATCGGGAAGCAATAGGATATGATGGGAGATACTCGGCGTCCTGCGCCGTCGCCCGGGTGAAAACCGGTGTCAGGAAGAGCTTGAAAACACTCTGGATTCCAAAACTTGGAAAAGTAAAAAGAGATGGCGGAACTGGAAACCCTGACTGAGGCAGGCTAAACCTCTTTTAACCTTTCGACCTTGGTAATTTTCCGAATCTCGCTCAGCCACGAGTCCCAAACGGCTGTCTGTTTCTGCCGGATTATCCTGCCGGAAATTTCGGCTTTTTCCTCCTCAGAGGGCTGGCCCGCCGGGTTTTTCCCCAGGAACTGGCAGACGATGAAACCGTTTCCGAGTTCCAATGGCGATTCGGGAAAGGGTTTGGAGTCCTGCAAACTGAAGATGCTGTTCAGACTTGCGCCCCCAAGCAGCTTCAGGTCTTTGTCGAGGTCCTGCCTCGAAAAGAATTCACTTTGTCTCAGACTGATATTCCGGGCTTTGGCGACATCGGCGAGGTTATTCTTCTCTTTGGCCTGTGCCAGAATCTCGGAGGCCCGTTTTTGTGCGAGTTCCTTTGCCTGGTCCGCGCGAAAATCCCTTGTGACTTTATCTTTGACGTTTTCGAACGGGATCGGCTGAGGTCTCTTGATTGCTTTCACCTGAGCGACTGCAAAGCCCTTTGGAAGTTCCAGCATATCGCTTATGTCACCTTGGGCGAGTTGGAACAACTTTGCCTTGATCTGCCGGGGGAAAGGACCCGAATCGGGCTGATCTTCCGACTTATCTATCCAGACGGGGCTGGAAACCGTCATCTGCATTTCCTGGGCGGCCTTGTCCACATCCTTTCTGGCGTAGGCCAGGTCACGCAGGTTGCGAGCCCGTTTAAAGGCGGTATCCTGGGCTCCCTGCGACTTGATCTCCTTCTCGATTTGGCCTTTTACCTCGTCAAACGGAGCGATCCCGGCCTCGGCAATTTCCTCCAGCTTGATTATATGGAACCCATGGGGAGTTCGCACAAGATCGCTTATCTCGCCCGGCTTCAGGGCAAAAGCAGCCGCCGAAAAGGCAGGCTCCATCTGCTTTGAGGAAAAGAAGCCAAGTTCGCCGCCCTTCTTTGCCGTACCTTCGTCCTGCGAGTGCTTCTTAGCCAGTTCGGCGAAGTCTTTCCCTTTTTTGGCCTCATCGAGGATTTTCTGGGCCTGGGCATGGACCTTTTCCACCTCGGCGTCAGCCGCGTCGGGCTTTATGCGAAACAGTATATGCTGTGCGCGCACCTGTTTCTCATGAGCAAACTTGGCCGCGTTTTCGTCGTAGTAGCGTTTCATTTCGTCATCACTGGGGTGGACCTCCTTTTCCAGGGCATCCCTGTCCAGCAGAACGAAGGAAATTTCGCGCTTTTCAGGTTCCATGTACCGATCTTGATTATTCTGATAAAAGGTCAGGAGGGCCGTTTCCTCCACTGTGACCTTGTCTTCGAATGACCCGGGGTCGAAGACCGCGTATGCGATCTTTATCTGATCGCGGTTTAAATGGTAGTCGGTCAGGATTTCATCTTCGGCAACAACCGCGCGGCCCTTTATGAAAGCCTGGACTTTCTGGGTGGTAATATCTTCGGACATCTGCTGCTCGAAGATATCCGGCGTCATTCGCATCTGCCGCAGCAACCCCTCGTAGCGTTTCGGGTCGAACTTTCCTTCCGCCTGGAAGGCCGGTATCTCCAGTATCCTGCGCCTCACCTCGTCGGTTGTGGCCACAAGACCAAGATCGTTGGCTCCTCTGAGAATCAGATAGTGCTCTATCAGCGACTGCAGCGCCTGCTGTCTGAGGTTCAGAGAGCGCATGAGCTCATCGGGCAGCGCCCGCCCGAACTGCTTGCGGATTCCCTCGACCAGGTTGTTATAGGCCATGTCGTACTCGGCGGAGCTGATATAGTGATCTCCCACCCTGGCAATGTCGTATTCATGACGGGTCTGGTAGGCGTATCCACCCCAGCCGACGAAAACAATAACGATCAGCCAGAGAAAAACTTTTATGACCCACGATTTGGCGTGTTTTCTGACAAAATCGAGCATTGGCTCCAGTTTCCTCCTCGCATGAAAGGCATATTGCTCCCCCCTTTCCTAAAGGGAGGACCTGCCATTGGATTAAAGCGGTTGAGTGCGGCGGCGGGCCAGAAGAAAGTAAAGGGTCGCGCCAAGACATGGCAGCGTTGAAACTACCGCAAACCAGATCACCTTGTATTTTGTGCTGGAAAAACGACGTTTTGGCACATCCAAAATGGCCCAGAACGTTAGTATTATCGGAGCAATTATTATAATCGTAAGTATCAGCAAATTCAATGTGTTAAAGGTCATCTACCAGCTCCCTGCTATCCGGGCGATTCAGGCATGAGCGACTGGCAGCCGGACAAACGGCGGCCAATGGCAATCTTTTTCATTCGAGGGGAATTTATAAACTTTCGTGTCGAGCGCCGCAAGTGAGAAATCGGTGACCTCGGATCACTGTCCTGCACATTCTTTTGGCAGAAGAACCCTTTCCGGACGGAAACTGACTCCGATTCCATCTCCGGCCTCCATTTGACTGTCAGGTCAGGATATACTAGAATAATTAAATTTATCGAAGCGCAGTGAGCGGTTTTCATCCGGTAAACATCCATTTTGCCCAATGACAAGGCAGGTGGCCCGTGCCCAAGCTATTCATTTCAGAAATAAAACCGAACCAGGAAATAGCGTCCCTTTTTGTCGCTTCGGAAAAGCAGTTGAGAACTGCACGCAACGGAACGGTTTACCTCGATTTGAAACTGTTGGATAAAACGGGCGTGATCAGCGGCAAGATGTGGGATAAAGCCGCTGAGGCCGCGGAGGCTTTTCAATCGGGTAGTATCGTCTACCTGCGGGCAAGAACAGAGCTTTACAGGGACAGGATGCAGCTCAGCATTTCCGAAATTATGCCTGTTCCCGCCGGGGCCTACGACCCGGCCGATTTTCTGCCGGTCTGCCCTTTCGACCGGGATACGCTTTTCGAAAGATTGGGCAAGCTTCCGGCAGCAATGACCGACGGTCCCCTTCGCCGTCTGTGCGAAGCGATTCTGGCCGACCCTGAACTCATGACCCGCTTCAAACTCGCTCCGGCTGCAAAGTCAATGCACCATGCCTACATTGGCGGGCTTCTGGAGCACACTGTTTCCGTTATCACGCTCATGTACAGAATCTGCAACCATTACCCGGACCTCGACCGCGATCTGCTCATAACCGGCGCTTTTTTGCACGACATTGGGAAAATCGAAGAGTTCGTATATGATACACACATCGACTACTCGGACGCAGGACGCCTGGTAGGGCACATGGTCCTGGGGATACAGATCGTCGAGGATAAGATTCGACGCATAGAAGACTTTCCCGTGGAAACGGCGCTTCTTGTAAAGCACCTCATCCTGAGCCATCATGGCGAGGCCCAGTTCGGGGCGGTCAGGCTGCCCGCGAGCAAGGAAGCCTTTGCCCTGCATCTGGCCGACGATCTGGATGCAAAGATGAACGCCATCAGCCGGATCCTGGCGAATTCAGGCAACGACGACAGTGCCTGGACTGGATTCGAAACTATTTTTGGCAGGCATTTTTTCCGGGGATTTCCGAAACAAAACGATGCCGCCGCCGTGGATGGGGTTTCGGAAAGGGAGTGAATCGGAGACCCCGCGTAAATGCGGGGCCGGAAGAAATCAGGGGCCCGATCCCGGCAACTTGCAAACAACTCGAGGCCCCGGGTCTGCCGATTACCCGGGAGCGAGAGACAAAAATGGCGTTAACCGACATTCCCGGCCAGCAAAGGGCCATGCGGTTTTTGAAGCAGCTTCTCAAAAAAGAGGCCGTTCCGCATGCCTTTCTTTTTTCCGGAATGGCCGGCACCGGCAAGTTCGCAACGGCCAAACAATTCGCCAAAGCTCTGAATTGTCTCGACCCGCGGGATTATGATTCATGCGGCGGTTGCGCCGCGTGCCACAAGCTGGAAGAGGGACTGCATCCCGATCTGGTCCTCATCGGGAGCGACGGCGTTTCTATCAAACTCGAACAGGTTCGCGAACTGCGCAAGCGTTTTCGCTTCCGGCCATTTGAAGGAAAATTCCGCGTTGTTATAATTCAGGACGCACAAAGGCTTCCGGAGCCGGCGGCAAATGCTATCCTGAAGATACTGGAGGAGCCTCCACAGGCGAACATCTTTATCCTCCTTGTGCCCGAATCTCAGATGCTTCTGCCGACTATCGTCTCCCGGTGCTGCCAGGTGCGTTTTCAGCCTCTCGATGACGAGATCGTCGCCGAATACCTGGCGCGTGAAGGCGGGCTTTCGCCGGACCAGGCGGCCTGGATCGCACGGCTTGCGGGGGGAAGCATCGACAGGGCTCGATGGCTTACGGAAGAGGACCGGGTAGCCGGCTGGAAAAAAGTTGTCGAGAAGTTGGAAAATATGGACCGGCTTTCGATCCTCGATTTTTTCCCGATGGTCTCCGATTGGGCGAAAAGCCGCGAAACCGCCGAGCAGGACCTTGAGTCCATAAGGCTGTGGGTCCGGGACCTTATCCTTTTCAGGTTCGCCCGGGAGCAAAGCTCCCGGCAAGGCCAGGCGCCGCCCGAGGCAGCGCCGGACTCGGCCGGCCGCCCGGCCGCCCCGCTTACATTCGAATTGAACGCCAGGACGAAAGATGCGGCCGGATCGGCTCCGCCTGAGCGTCTTTTTCTTTTGTATCACAATGTTGAACAGGCGATGCAGGGACTGAAAGTGAACGCAAACCTGCAAATGACGCTCGAAGGCGTCTGCCTGGCCATAAAGGACTTGCTCTATGGAAAAGGTTATTGGAATTCGTTTCCGAAAAGGAGGCAAGATTTACCATTTTGATCCCGGCGAACACTCCCCCAGGAAGGACGAATATGTAATCGTAAACACCGAACAGGGGGTAGGGCTTGGGCAGGTGGTCGAGCCGCCTTACCCGAAGAACCCGCGAATCCATCCCCAGGAGATAAAAAGGATCGAACGGCCGGCGACGGAAGATGAAATTCGCCAGCATTTCAGTAACCTGGAAATCGAGTCGGACGCGAAGAGTTTTTGCCTGGAGAAAATTGCCGCCCACGAGCTTCCGATGAACCTGGTAGACGTGGAGTTCTTTTTCGACGGGAGCAAGATTATATTCTACTTTACCGCCGACGGCCGGGTCGATTTCAGAGAACTTCTCAAAGACCTGGTTAGAAGACTGCGGACACGGGTCGAGTTGCGGCAGATCGGGATTCGCAACCAGGCAAAGATGGTGGGCGGTCTTGGCGGGTGCGGGAGGCCGCTGTGCTGCGCCACATTCTTGAAGAATTTCCATGCCGTCTCCATAAAGATGGCAAAGGAACAAAACCTTAGCCTCAATCCGGCAAAGATTTCCGGGGCCTGCGGAAGGCTCATGTGCTGCCTTCAGTTCGAGCACGAAACATACAGGGAGCTCAAAAAGGATATGCCAAAAGTGGGTAAGAAGCTCGAACTGCCCGAAGGCAAAGGGAAAGTCGTACGGCAGAACGTCATGGGCAGGTCCTACACGGTTCAGCTTGAGGATGGGCGGGAAATCGACATTGCTCTGGACAAGGGCTGTTGTTGCCGGGGCGAGGGCGGATGTCCCGATGGGAGCTAGCGCAGGGAAGGCGTCCCGCAAGGAGCCCACCGCAATCGACAGACATGCGTGGCGGGACGCCTTACGCCCTACGGGCTGCTACGCCACATTAAGGGACGCCAAAGCGGAGCACGTCAGCTTCTAACGTGCGCAGCTTTCGCCTTGCCTCAAGGCGGGCTTTTGCGCCTCAGGTGTTACGCCGTGTGGGCAAAATCGCGACATGGGCCGTTGATAAGGACTGTGGGCCTTTGGTAATTGTTTCTCACGCTGTAAATAAATTATTTTTCCGGCAGGTACGCGAGCCTCGCACACTTGGGTGTAGTAAGTAAGTCTATCTCACGAGGAACACCACACCACGAAGAAGAGATGAAATGGATCGATTTTATATTACAACCCCGATTTATTACGTTAACGCCGAACCTCATATCGGACACGCCTACACGACAATTGTCGCCGACGTAATGAACCGGTTCCATAAACTGATGGGATTCAGGACCTTCTTTCTCACCGGGACCGACGAGCACGGGGATAAAATCGTCCAGGCGGCCCGGGCTGCAGGGATGGAGCCCAAGGCTTACGCTGACCGGATAAGCGGGCTTTTCCGGCAAACCTGGCCCGGGCTCAATATCGAGAATGACAAGTTCATTCGAACCACCGACCCGGAACATATCGAAGTCGTCCAATACGTGTTGCAGAAGGTTTTCGACGCGGGTGAAATCTACTTCAGCACTTACAAAGGCCTTTACTGCGTCGGGTGTGAGAGGTTTTATACCGAACGCGAACTGGTCGACGGAAAGTGCCCGGACCACGATAAGCCTCCGATCGAGCGGGAGGAGGCGAATTATTTTTTCCGGATGAGCAAATACCAGGACTGGCTTATAGAATACATTGAGGCCAATCCCGGCTGCATCCGTCCGGAGCGCTACCGCAACGAGGTGTTGGCGTTTCTGAGAGAACCTCTGGAGGATTTGTGCATCTCACGGCCGGTTGAGCGCCTTAACTGGGGCATACCGCTTCCGTTCGACAAAAACTATGTGACTTATGTCTGGTTCGACGCTCTCATCAACTATATTTCCGCAATCGGATATCCCGACGGCGAGCTTTACGGGGAGTACTGGCCCCTTGCGCAGCACCTGATAGCCAAGGATATCCTCAAGCCGCACGGAATTTACTGGCCCACTATGCTCAAGGCCGCCGGCGTTCCGATCTACCGCCACCTCAACGTCCACGGGTACTGGAATATAGACGAAGGCAAGATGAGCAAGAGCCACGGTACCGTTGTGCGCCCGCTCGACCTGGTGCCCGTATATGGACTCGATGCCTTCCGGTACTTTCTCCTGCGGGAGATGGTTTTCGGACTCGATGCTAACTTCAGCGAGGATGCCCTGCTACAGCGCATAAACGCGGACCTGGCAAACGACCTCGGAAACCTTTTCAGCCGTTCGCTGGCTATGACTGCGCGATATTTTAACGAAAGAGTGCCGCCGTTCGGCTCGGAACCTGACGGGATGGACAGTGAACTGCGGGCTAAGGCTGAGGATGCAATCAGGCAGTTCACGGAGGAGATCCCCAGACTCGGGTTCCACAGGGCGCTTGTAGCCATTTGGGAATGCATCAACGCGGCCAACAAATACATCGACTACGCCGCCCCCTGGAACCTGGCCAAAGACGCGCTCCTCTTGCCCCGGCTTCAGACAGTAATAAGAACAGTTCTGGAAGTGAACAAAGTCGTTGCTGTCCTGATATGTCCGTTCATGCCTTCGACCGGAGAGAAGATGCTGGAGCGGCTGGGAATAACAAAAAAAGCCGCAGATTTGCGGCTTGCCGAGGATGCCCTCTGGGGTACCCTCGAGGAAGGGACTCAAGTCTCGAAAGGAGAGGCGCTCTTTCCACGGGTCGAGACGACGGGTAAAAAGGCGGAAAAACCTCGCAAGGCAAGCGGGAAAGATGCCGGGAGCCAAAAACCGGGGGGGATGGAAAAACCTGAAGCTGCGGCTGTCTCCGGGACGGAGAACATCGTCAGCACAATTGATATCGGCCTCTTCCGGCAGGTTGACCTGCGGGTCGGCCTTATCAGGCAGGCGGAGAAAGTTCCGAAATCCGAAAAACTGGTAAAGCTGATAGTCGATATTGGGGAAGAGAGGCAGATCGTGGCTGGAATCGCCAAAACGCACTCACCCGCAGACCTTGTCGGAAAACAGGTCGTTCTGGTCGCAAATCTCAAGCCTGCAAAGCTTATGGGAATCGAATCGCACGGAATGATCCTTGCCGTACGCGACGGGCTGGATCTGAAACTGGTCGTTCCGGAGGGGGAGGTGTCGCCTGGCGGCAAGATTTCCTGATGAGAAGGAAACCTATGGAACAAAAGTATTCTCCGAAGTCCATCGAAAAAAAATGGCGCCAATACTGGGATAAGTCCCGGGTTTTCAAAGTGAGTGAAGACAGGAGCAAGGAAAAATACTATCTGCTCGAGATGTTCCCATATCCCTCCGGCCGCATTCATATGGGTCACGTCCGCAACTACGCCATAGGCGACGTTGTCAGCCGCTTTCTGCGGATGCAGGGATACAATGTGCTCCATCCGATGGGCTGGGACGCCTTCGGAATGCCGGCCGAAAACGCTGCTATAAAAGCTGGAACCCACCCGGCGAAGTGGACTTACGACAATATCGACTACATGCGAAACCAGCTCAAACAACTGGGTTTTTCGTACGACTGGTCCCGGGAGTTTGCAACGTGCGATCCCGGCTACTACAGGTGGGAGCAGCTCTTTTTCCTTAAAATGTATGACCGGGGTCTGGCCTACAGAAAAAGTTCCTATGTGAACTGGTGCTCCAGGTGTCAGACCGTGCTGGCCAACGAACAGGTGGAGGGAGGCGCATGCTGGCGCTGCGACACTCCTGTCGTACAAAAAGAGATGGAGCAGTGGTTTTTCAAGATTACCGAATATGTCGAAGAACTGCTCGACTATACATACAAACTGCCCGGCTGGCCCGAGCGGGTGCTTGTCATGCAGCAGAACTGGATAGGGAAAAGCACTGGAAGCAGGCTGCTCTTTCCGCTGGAATCGGGCGAGGGAAACATTCCTGTCTTTACGACCCGCACGGACACGCTTTTCGGTGCTACCTTCATGAGCATGGCCCCGGAACATCCTGTGGTCGCCAGCCTTTGCCGGGGAAAACCCGAGCAGGCTGCCGTGCTTGATTTTGTCGAAAAGGCCAAGAGATCGAAGCGCGATGAGCGTGAAGCGGAACTGCTGGAAAAAGAGGGCGTATTTACAGGAAGCTACTGCATCAACCCGGTCACCGGGAAAAAGATGCCGATTTATGTGGCGAACTTTGTTGTCATGGCCTACGGCACCGGCGCAGTCATGGCGGTCCCGGCGCACGACCAGCGCGACTTCGAGTTTGCGAAAAAATACGGCCTGCCGATCAAGGTAGTCATAAAAAGTGCCGAGGCAGAGGAAGTCCCTCCGGCGGAAGATCTCACACATGCATTCGAACCCGACGGTGTTTTGCTTGACTCCGGCGAATTTACCGGAATGGACTCCGCAACCGCCCGCAATGCGATAACCGAGTCCCTGTCAAAAAGAGGGCTTGGGGAACTGACCGTTCAGTACCGGCTCCGCGATTGGGGAATTTCGCGGCAGCGCTACTGGGGCGCGCCCATTCCGATCATTTACTGTCAAAAATGCGGTGTTGTGCCGGTCCCCGAGCAGGACCTGCCTGTTGTGCTTCCGCTCGAGGTTGAGCTTCTGGAAAACGGCGGCTCCCCCCTGCCTGTCTACGAGCCTTTCTACTCGGCCACATGCCCGAAATGCGGGGCCGATGCGAGGCGCGAGACGGATACCATGGACACCTTCGTGGAATCCTCCTGGTACTTCGCCCGATACGCCTGCCCTGACTTCGACAAGGGGCCCCTCGACCGGGAAAGATCCCGCTACTGGATGCCCGTTGACCAGTACATCGGCGGAATTGAACACGCTGTCCTGCATCTGCTCTATTCGAGGTTTTTTGTGAAGGTCCTTCGCGACATGGGATATCTTGAGGTCGATGAGCCTTTCATGAACCTTCTCACACAGGGAATGGTCATAAAAGACGGCTTCAAGATGAGCAAATCTAAGGGCAACGTGGTAGACCCGGATGAGATGATTCAGGCATACGGGGCGGACACTGTGCGGCTCTTTTGCCTTTTCGCGGCGCCGCCGGAAAAGGACCTCGACTGGAGCGACCAGGGCGTTGAAGGTTCTTTCCGGTTTCTTTCCAGAATGTGGCGGCTCGTTTCCGAAAACCTGCCCGCCCTGAAATCTGCTGCCCCCTACGCGGGTGGAAGCCCTCTGACCAAAGATCTCGCACAACTCCGCCGCAAGACGCACCAGACAATAAAGAAGGTTACCGAGGATATTCGCGAAAGGTTCCATTTTAATACGGCCATAGCCGCCATTATGGAACTCGTGAACCAGATTTACCAGGTGCTGGACAGCCGGCCGGCGGACCCCCTGCTATGGCCGGTCGTCAGGGAAGCCGTCGAAGCCGTAATAGTTGTCTCATCTCCCATGGTTCCGCACATTTGCGAAGAACTCCGTAGAATTCTTGGCCATGAAGAGCTTCTTCTGAAAACCCGCTGGCCCCAATGGGACGATCAGGCACTCAAAGCCGAGGAAATGCTCATCGTCGTCCAGATAAACGGAAAACTGCGAAGCAGGATAACCGTTCCGGCTGACGCCACCGATAAGGAGCTGGAAGATATATCGCTTAAGGATTCCAGGATCAGGGATTTCATCGGGGCAAACCAGGTCAGGAAAGTGGTGGTGGTGCCCGGGAAGCTTATAAATATTGTGATTTAGGGGCAGCAATGGCAGGATAGTTTCTAAAATTTCAGGTTCGTAGCAGATTGCGGGGTGATCGCCATGGTTGGACGAAATCTTAAACTGATACCTGTTATAAGTGCCATGTTAATATGCCTCGCCTCATGCGGCTACCACTTCTCCGGTGAGGGCGAAGGGCCGAAACCGGGGCTGAGGTATATAGCCATTCCGGTATTCGAGAACAAGACATCGGAGCCCAACTTGGGGGCGATTTTCGCCGGGGCGCTGAGACAGGAGTTTATCAGAAAGGGCAATATGAAGGTTGTCCCGGTCGAAGAGGCTGAAGCCGTATTCAAGGGGACCATCACGAACATCAGTATTCTGCCGTCTGCGCATAATGCCGTTAATCTCGTATCCAATCGGGTTACTCTCGAGAATCGGCTCTTTATAACCGTGGATATCCGTTGTGAGGATAAACAATCACACAAAGTACTGTGGAGAGACCCGGCTTTCCGTTACTTCAAAGTTTACCAGTTGAGCGATAATACGCTCCAGGTAGATCCTATCGCGGGCTATGACAACAGGCAGGCCGCACTCGACTTTCTGGCCCGGGAGATGTCCACGCGCATCCATGACAGGTTTTTAAGCAACTTCTGATGCATGCCGAAGATTTCCTCAAAGAACTCGATGCCGGCAAAATCGGTCCGGTATATCTTTTCGTGGGCAGTTCCACTTTCCTTATGGAGGAAGCCTGGCAAAAGCTGCTTGCACGGGCGCTCCCGAAGGGGGCCAAAAACTTCAACGGCGAGCGGGTCCAGGCAAGGGAAATAGAGGCCCCGAATGTTATCGAGCGGCTTGCCACCACTCCCATGTTCGGGGGGCGAAGGCTTGTCATGGTAGACAATATCGAGGCATGGGGAAAAGAAGGCCGTTCGGCTCTGGAAGCTTTTGTGCACCGCATTCCTCCCTCGGCATGTCTCGTCATGACCGCTTCAGTCAGGAAAAACGTCGAGGGGATCGCAAAGGCGGTCGAAGCCAAAGGCAAGGTGGTCCTGTTTCGATCTCCCGGTGAAAGAGAGGCCCCGCGCTGGCTGATCGAAAGAGCGCAGCAACTCGGGAAAGTCCTTTCCCATCGGGCCGCTTTCCTCCTGGTCGAGATGGCTGGCGGCGATTACCATACACTCGCATCCGAGTTGGACAAGATTTGCACCTTCGTCGGCGAACGTGAACGGATCGAGACTGAGGATATTGTGGAGGCCGCCAGTTCTCTGCGGAGCTTTTCCGCGTTCGATCTGCTCGATCAGCTCAGGGCGCGGCAGGCGGGTAAAGCCGTAAGGTCCCTGAGAAGCCTGATTCTCTCCGGTGAACTCCCCCTTAAAATTCTGTCCACAATGGCATGGCAGATTCGTATTGTCTGGCAGGTTAAAGACGGTCTGCGGCAAGGCATATCGGAAGCCGAACTGGCCACGCGCCTGGGAACGCATCCTTTCGTGGTAAAGAAGGCGCGGGAGCAGGCAGGTCGTTTTTCGGACGCGGATATGTACAGAATGCTTGAGGCTATCGGTCAGACGGACACTGCAATGAAGAGCACCGGGACCCCTCCCGAGGTATTGCTCGAAGAGCTGGTGCTCAATCTTTGCCTGGACAACAAAAAAGCCCCCGAACACACCTCGAGGGCCTGAAAAGCTGCAGCGCACCGGGACTAAAGAACGTTGACCCTCCTGGTCAGGCGGGAAATTTTCCGTGAGGCCGTGTTCTTATGGATAACGCCTTTGGCGGCGGTTTTCTCGATCACCGAGACTGCCTTCTTCAATTGCTCAGCAGCCTTTTCGGGCGATTTGCCGGCGATGACTTCCTCGAGGCCCCTTATTACGTTTTTCATTCTGGTCTTGCGGGAACGGTTTCGCACCCGCTGCTCCTCGCTTTGTCTCGCCCTCTTGATAGCTGACTTATGGTTTGCCAATCGAAACCTCCTTGGGATCAACTTCTGTGAGTATCCAAACTATCTTATCTAACGACCGATTTCAGCATGTTGGCCAAAATCCACAAAAAGAAAAGAAAGATATATACCTTATGGGGAGCGATGATGTCAAGCTGCCACTGACCGCAGGTCCAAAGTTTTTAAAGTCGTGTCAATTGACCCCCTGCCTGGGCGACGAAATTGAACCTTTTTCGGCCATCCCAACCGTTACTTCGTCCCAGAATTTCTTCAGATCCTCACCTTCTATGGATTCTTTTTCAAGCAGGATTTTGGCCAGTTTCTCGAGCATGTTCCGCTGCTGAGTCAAAATCTCCCTCACATTCTGGTGCGTTTCTTCGATTATGCTCCCGATCTCCTCATCGATCTGCTGGGCGGTCTTTTCGCTGAACTCCCTCTGTCGTGAACCCAAACCAAGATCCAGATGCGCGGAGCGCGGCTCGCTGACGTAGGTAATGGGGCCGAGCTTCTCGCTCATTCCGTATTCCATGACCATGCGGCGGGCGATGTCGGTTGCGCGCTGAAGGTCGTTCTGGGCGCCAGTCGAGATGTCGCCGAAAATGATTTCTTCCGAAACTCTGCCCCCGAGCAGCACCTTGAGTCTGGCAAGAAGTTCGTCGCGCGTCATGAGGTATCTGTCTTCGGTCGGGAGTTGCTGGGTATACCCCAGAGCGGCGATACCCCGTGGAATGATGGAGATTTTGCTGACCGGATCGGTGTTGGGAAGAACCATTGCGACGAGCGCATGGCCCGATTCATGATAGGCGACGATTTCCTTTTCTTTGGGGTTCATCGCCCTGTTTCTTTTTTCGAGCCCGCCGATTATTCGGTCGGCGGCTTCTTGAAAGTCGGCCATCGTAACCTCTTCCCGGTCGCGTCTTGCCGCGATCAAAGCCGCCTCATTGATGAGGTTGGCGAGATCGGCGCCCACGAACCCGGGCGTCATGGCCGCGATTTTCTTAAGATCGACGTCCGGACCCAGTTTGACCTCTTTGGCATGAACACGCAAAATAGCTTCTCTGCCCCGAATGTCGGGCTTGTCGATTGCAACGTGCCGGTCGAAACGACCGGGCCGCAGCAATGCCGGATCGAGTATTTCGGGCCGGTTTGTAGCGGCCATTATGATTACTCCGGCCCTTGGATCGAAACCATCCATTTCAACCAGGAGCTGATTTAATGTCTGCTCTCTTTCGTCATGACCTCCGATCGGATTCAGGCCGCGTGCCTTCCCTAAAGCGTCCAACTCGTCCACGAAAATAATGCAGGGAGCGTGATCCTTGGCTTGGCCGAAAAGATCGCGAACCCGCGCTGCGCCGACGCCAACGAACATCTCGACGAACTCCGAACCACTCATGCTGAAGAAAGGCACTCCGGCTTCTCCGGCCACGGCGCGCGCAAGCAGAGTCTTGCCGGTTCCAGGTGCGCCGAGAAGCAGAACACCCTTGGGGATTTTGCCTCCGAGCTTCTGGAACTTTCCCGGGTCCTTCAAAAAATCAACGATTTCCTCCAGTTCGGCTTTTGCCTCATCTATGCCCGCCACATCATCGAAAGTTACGCC
>JBEKXG010000017.1:0-20768 GCA_049512295.1 Syntrophobacteraceae bacterium | reverse complement strand
GCGTTTGGTCTGCCTTTCCTGACCTTGAGTACTATTTTAAGCATTCTCTGATCCAGGAGGTCGTTTACAACGGGCTTCTGAGAAATCAGCGCAGAGTTATTCATGACCGCGTCGGCCACGCGTTGGAAAGGTTTTTCGACAACAAATCTCTTGAAGACTCGGAGACGCTCGCCTATCACTTTAAAAACGGTCATGATGTTTGCAGAGCTGTAGACTATCTTATGAAATCCGGGGAAAAAGGCCTTAAAAGATACGCCCTTGAAGAAGCAAACCAGTATTTCAAAGAGGCCTATGAGATTCTCTCCGGAAATCCGGCCAGATCCAAAGTGGAAGACCTCCAGCTCATGGAACTCTTGATGCGCTGGTGTCTGGTATTTTATTACCAGGGACGTTTCGAGGGAATGAGTGAAATGCTCCTCGCACACCTTGACATGGCCGAATCTTCAGGCGACAAGGCCAAGATAGGAGCATATCACGCATGGCTGGGTCATGCGGTTTTTTGGAAAGGCGCAGGTCTCGACGCGTCCCACTGCTACCTGCACCGGGCACTTGCTCTGGGCGAGGAGACCGGGGACTGGCAAGTTATTGGTGCTGCTTGCAGTTTCCTCATTAAAACTTGTGCCGAACGAGGCTACCTGGAGGAGGCGGCGGTTTTTGAAGAGCGTACTCGGGGTTTCCTGGAACTCTTTGCCTCCGACGCATTTTTCTATATCACCTATTACTCCGGGAAAGCCTACATTGATTGGTTTCGTGGCGACCGGGACGAACTCTACCTGACTGCAGGGGAGCTTTTAGACTACGGCGAGAGAGTATCGAGCCTCCGTTGTACGATGATAGGAAATTTGCTGATGGCGGTAAATCATTTCATGGGGCAGGAAATGGAGCAGGCCATTGAGCACACGAACACAGTCATCGATCAGGCAGATCCATACCATGTCATGATTGCTCGGACCCTTAAGGGAATGTTTCTTGTGTACACACGGGAGTTCAGGGAAGCGGAGCTTTGTTTGAATCAGGTGATTGCATACACTCAGAGGGAAGGTACCGAATATCTCGGGACAACCGCCTGCATTTTTCTTGGTGCGGCTCTGGCTGCGCAAGGAAACTTGAGCAGAGGGATAAGGCTGGTTGAAACAGCGAGCGAGGAATTGCTAAAGACCCAAAGGAGCATTTTCTATAGTCTTGCTCAGTTCGTTCTGGGCAGCATTTATTTGCAGATTCTTCTGAAATCCCCGGGAAAGAACCTGTCCAATCTTCTCAAAAACATTCCTTTTCTGATGAAAAATGTCTTTTCCATTCGCAGGAAAGCCGAAAAGCACCTTTCTATGGCCATCGAATCATCTGAAAAAGCAGGCGCAAGGGGTTTCCTTGGTCAGCCTTATCTTCAAATGGGGTTACTCTTCCTGGCTGCGGGGAAACCCGAGAAAGCAAGGCAATACCTGCTGAAGGCCACCGATGTGTTCGAACAGTGTGGACCCCAAAAATCTCTCAAGCAAGCGAGGGATCTTTTAAGTTCGTTAGTGTAGTTTCCATCGTCAATCAATCTCGACGCTCCGCGAGGCGGTACCCAAGTACGCCTCCGCGCAACCCCTCGATTTCCTAGCCAGAACGAAAAATCCCTCCTTTCCGAACAGAAACCTCGCGGGGCGTGGAGTTTTTATCCGGGGTTTCCGGTTGGACACTGCTAGTGTAGTGTAGATTGCCTCCTGGAACCGTTACTATTCAGGCCGGTTTGAAAGCATCAATCTATCGCCCTGGTCACGGGTATTAGAAAATACCCCCCTTCTCAGCAGGGAAACTCAGTCATCTCATTAAGCCGCTTTTTTAGATCTACCGGGACCATATTGTTTGAAGATTCAAGGATAATTTCCGGTACACCGCCGTAGACCTCGTATGCATGGTTGAGGACCAGGTCATCCCAGACAGCATTAAGAGTGTTCTTATTGAAGCTTTCTGAGGTGAGGGCCTGTCCCCATCCTCCCAACCAACCCACTAACACGTGATTTGCAAGTCTGGGAATCAATTTGCTTGTGTCTATGAAACCATTTCTCTCCGTGTCGGGGATTGTGCACCTGTTTTTCATAAGCCAGGCCAGTGATATCATATCATGGGCAACCACCGACTCAGAGGCGATCACCAGGCCGTTATCCGGCTGGAAGACATATCCTTTGTCCGGGCCGATGGTGGTGAGTATCTTGTCTGCCGCCGTAACAACCAGCCGTTGTTTCTTGCGAAGGGTTTCTACCGTATTGGCTTCGGCCGTCTTCTCGTTGAAGGTGGAGGCATCGTGATGGTATTCCAGACGTGTGTCGTGCCGCCAATAGCCCACGGCGGCCTTCAGGCCCAGCGTGCTGCCTGCCAGTAGATGCCTGCCGCAACGGGGCATGAGCACGATATGCTGGACCTCCTTGAGGATGTCCGGCATCATCAGGGCATGCTTCCAGTGAGAACCGGCAAGCGGTATTTCTTCATGAAAAGCGCTCCATCCGGCCTCCTCGAAGAAATGCAGTTCAGCGCCTGAGGCCTGCACGACCTTAGCTATGCCGGAGGCCTCCATCAGCTCGCGGGTGCTTCCTTTTAGTCGTGTCGGTGAGAATTTCAAATATTCAACCCCGGACATTTCTCCCACGATTACCCGGCCGGCCCCTTTTTCCCTGAGGAGCTCGACCATGGCAGCAATTGCAATGGGGCTGGTGGTGGAAGGATAGGGGTTGCCGGAATTGATGGCAGGCTTGATGAACACGATATCGCCCTTTGACAACCAGGAAAAATCTGTGGCAGCTTCGGCCGAGCAGCGAACCGCCTGTTTAATGGCATCTTCAGAAGCATTTTTGCTTACTCCTGCAAGGAAGACCTTGGTTTTGGGGCCTGGTACGAGAGGCTTGCTTCTCAGGGCAACCCGGGATGCACCCATATTCCCTGCAGGAGAACAAGCTGCCATTACCGATGCCCTGGCCATCAGTTTAATAAGCCTTCTTGGTTCCATAGGATTCTCCTCTAGGATATATGTCACGGATGTTCATTATCATGACTTACAACTGGAAAGATTTTATCAATTGGCTGCATTCATTATACGACAACAGATCTTGAGCTGTAATTGGAAATTCGGAGTCACTTGAACGGGAATAGCGAGATCGAACTTTATGCCAGTGTAGCATAATGTAGATAAAATCCAGCATATCAAAGCGAACGAGCGGAAGCAACAGAATTAAATGTCTATTTCGATTCTGTGTGACCTGCCCCTGATAAATCAGTCCATACGATAAATTAGATTTTGGAATGGACGATGAAAGGGAGGCGGCGATGAAGAGAACGACGTTTACCCCCGAGCAGATCGTCGGGAAATTGAGGGAGGCCGATGTCTTGCTTAGCCAGGGCCAGACTGCTGGAGTCGTCGGCCGAAAGCTGGAGGTCACAGAGCAAATGGACGATAAAAAGGTTTAGGGGGCAATTTAGGGGGACAATTTTAGGGGTAAGGAACAGTCGAACGGAGACTTGACCCCTAAATCAACAAAGAGCCTTTCGGAATCAAATTACACCCGATAAACGATCTTGGAATGCCCAAGATCCACGGATCATGCGATATTTCAATCACAACCCGCAAGATGAATGCCGATCAGGCCAATTTTGGCAGTTTGAGGACATGCCGCCATCCCCGCAGTTAATAGCTCGCTTCCCGCCTGTCTGTAACGCTAAATGCATATCCATCACTTCAGGCACGATCCGGCCCCCACAGTTTTTCCTCTGGCCACAAAAAGGCCCTGAACGACAACTCTTGACGGGCGCCCACGGAGGGCGCCCGGGTGTTCGTAGATATGTCTCTGCCCGGCGAGCGGTGTCATCTCCGAGAACCGACATGCCTCCGGTCCATTTCCCTATTTTTTCGAGCAGCCAACATCTTGTCCCGGACGCACTCGGCGATGATCGTCCGCTCGAATGATCCCAAAAATGATCCCAAAAATAATTGACAAACGGCTCAACTAATGCTAGCCATTTGCGATCCTAAAACGTTTTAGTAATTGCTGGAAGAGCTATGGAGGGCGCCCTTGTGAACTTGATCTCGCGCACTTCAAGGTTCTGCCCGGTAAAGGAAGAGACCGGAAAGCAATTCTGGAGATTTCATAATTGACGGAAATAACCATCAAAGATATCGCGAGGATCGCTGGGGTTTCGCCGGCTACAGTCTCGCTGGTTCTTAACGACAGGCCGGGTGTCGGTAAGGACACCCGCTACCGGATACTGAGGATGGCCAGGGAACTTAACTATCTGCCCAATCTTGTCGCCCGTTCGCTGGTAACCCGACAGTCCGCGTCCATTGCCATGATCATCACCAGCACCCGTAACCCTATCTTCCCGGAAATCGCTGGAGGCGTGGGAGAGATTTTGCGTGAAGAAGGCTATTCGCTTAGCCTGGTCTCCACCTTTGACGATGAAGAGATTGAGGCAAAGGAACTGGCCGGCTTGAGGGCTCGGGGGGTGGACGGGATTATCATTTCCTCAGCGCTTGCGAACAGCGCCAATATTTGCAGGCTAGTCGACAGCGGGTTCCCGGTCGTGTCGGTACTGCGTCGAGTGTATAACTGCACAAAGCTGGATTACGTCATCGTGGACAATGTTCAAGGCGGATATTTGGCCGCTGAACACCTGATCAAACTGGGGCACACTCGCATCGGGGTCATCAAGGGGCCGGCGAATACCTCCACCGGCATCGAACGTTTTGAAGGGGCGGTCAAGGCGATGCAGGACCACGGAGTGCCGCTTCCCGAACATCTGATTTTTGCCGGTGATTTCTTCAAACAATGCGGCTACATGGCTACCCATCATTTTCTGCGATTGCCGCGGACGCAAAGGCCGTCGGCCATATACGCCTGCAATGATGATATGGCCATGGGAGCGTTTGAGGCTATTTTGGATGTGGGATTGAAGATTCCGGAGGATATGGCCCTGGTCGGTTTCAACAACGTCGAGGCGACCAGCCTGCGGACTATTGAAATTACCACCATAGATCAGCGGCCCCACGAAATGGGCCGATTGGCAGCTCTCATACTGATGGAAAAGCTTCATGCACGCAGCCCATTGCGTGTTTATCGGAAGGTGCTGGACGCCAGGCTGATTATCCGCCGATCATGCGGTTTTCACTTGGCGGGGCATGGTAAGTCCCGGCTGATAAGTGATTCTTTTTAGCATGGTTTCGGGTTGGTTCCCGCTTTACACAGGGGCGGCATAATTTCCGTCCCGGAGAGAGGAATGAAATGGCCTTATATCTGAAACACCCCAAGGAAAAGCCCAAGGAAGACCTGACCACCGTGCGCGAAACGGTGCGGGAGATCATCGAGCAGGTGCGGCAGAAGGGCGAGGAAGCGGTCCGCTTTTACTCCGAGAAATTCGACAACTGGTCTCCGGTCAGCTTCAAGATCACCGGGGACGAAATCGCCGCCGCCAAGAAGCAACTCCCGGCCGGCATGCGCGAGGACATCGACTTCTGCCAGGCACAGATCCGGAATTTCGCCCATGAGCAAATGAAGCGGCTGGTGGACTTCGAGGTGGAGACCCTGCCCGGAGTGCACCTGGGCCAGAAGATAATCCCGGTCAACTCCAGCGGCTCCTACGTCCCCGGCGGACGCTACCCCATGCTGGCCTCGGCCCACATGACCGTGGTTACCCCTAAGGTGGCCGGGGTTTCCCGGGTGGTGGCCTGCTCACCGGCGGTCAAGGGTCAGGGCATGTATCCGGCCACCCTCTATTCCATGGCCGCTGCCGGGGCAGACGAGATCTACTGCATGGGTGGCGTACACGCCCTGGCCGCTATGGCCTATGGCATGGAGGGCCTGGAGCCGGTGGACATGGTGGTGGGCGCAGGCAACAAGTTCGTGGCTGAGGCCAAGCGCCAGATATTCGGTGACGTGGGCATTGACCTGTTGGCCGGCCCCACCGAGATACTGGTCATCGCTGACGATTCGGCCGACCCGGAGATCGTGGCCGCTGACATCCTGGGCCAGGCCGAGCACGACCCCAACGCCCGCCAGTGCCTCATCGCCCTGTCCAAGGACATCGCTCAAAAGACCTTGGAGGCGCTGGCGCGCCAGCTCGAGGTCCTGCCCACCCGTGAGGTAGCCGAAGTAGCCTGGCGCGACAACGGCACGGCTGTAGTGGTGGACTCCCGGGAGGAGGCGGTGGTCCTTAGCGACGATTGGGCGCCCGAACATGTGGAGGTGCAGACCAAGGACTGGCGTTACTACCTGGAAAACTGCCGCAACTACGGCTCCATGTTCTGTGGCGAGGAGACCACGGTGGCCTATGGGGACAAGACCATCGGCACCAACCACGTTCTGCCCACCATGCGGGCGGCACGCTACACCGGCGGCCTTTCCGTGGGCAAGTTTGTCAAGACCGTCACCTACCAATGGGCCACTAAGGCGGCCTCTCACAAGATCGCCGAGGTCTGTGAACGGGCCTGCAACTATGAAAACATGCTGGCCCACGGCATCAGTTGCAAGATTCGGGTGGAGAGGTACGGAAAATGATGAAGCCGCAATTCGACCTGGAGGGCAAGTGCGCCCTGATCACCGGGGCCAGCGGCGGCATAGGCACGGCCGCCGCCCGCCTGTTCGCCCGAGCTGGAGCCAGGCTCTTTGTCTCCGGCACTCGTGAGGAAAAGCTCAAGTCCCTGTGCGCCGAGTTGGAGGGCCTGGGCGCCGCATGCGCTTCCCTGGCACTGGACGTCAATGAACGGCACGGTCCGCTTCGGCTGGTGGAAGCGGCGGTCAAGCAAATGGGCCGTCTGGACATCTTGGTCAACGCTCTGGGCATCAACCGCCCCCAAGTGTCCGAGGAAGTCACCGAAGAAAACTGGGACTCAGTGCTCAATACCAATCTGCGCTCAGTGTTTTTCATCTGCCAGGCGGCCGGCCGCCAAATGATCAAGCAACAATATGGCCGCATAGTCAACGTCTCCTCCCAGGCCGGCTCCGTGGCGTTGCCCCTGCGGGTCGCCTACTGCGCCAGCAAGGCCGGAGTGAACCTGGTTACTAAGGTGTTGGCCATGGAGTGGGCCTCCCACAACATCAGGGTGAACGCGGTGGCCCCCACCTTCGTGGAGACCCCGTTCGTGACCGAGATGTTCAAAGACCCTGCCTTCAAGCGTTACGTCCTTGACAGCATCCCGGCGGGCCGCATGGCCACCACCGACGAGGTGGCTTATGCCGCGCTGTACCTGGCCTGCGACCTTGCCGGCATCGTCACAGGCCACGTTCTGCTGGTGGACGGCGGCTGGACCATTAAGTAACCGGACGGCCGGTTACCCGGGAGACTTTAGTTCAGGGACGGTAGTCGGTCTTCTTTTTTATAGTTGAGACAGGGGTGAACAGAATGTACTGTAATGACCGAACTTCAGGAGTTCCGATGAAACAGGTGGCCGTCGAAGATGCGGTCGGCATGGTGCTCTGTCACGACATAACACGCATCGTCCCGGGCGAATTCAAGGGTCGGGCGTTCCGCAAAGGTCAACGCATCGAGGCGGAGGATATTCCCCTGCTCAAAGACCTGGGCAAGAATCACCTGTATGTTTTCGAACTGACGGAAGGCTGGATTCACGAGGATGACGCAGCCCGGCGCATTGCCCGGGCGGCTGCCGGACCCGGCATCACCCTGACGGAGCCCACGGAAGGGCGTGTCAACCTGGTGGCGTCGGAACCGGGGTTACTCAAGGTGGATGTGGCAGCTCTGTCGCGCATCAATACTGTGGAGGAGGTCGTCTTTTCCACTCTGCACACCAACCAGCCGGTTAGCGCAGGGCGTCCGGTTGCCGGCACGCGGATCATTCCCCTGGTGACCCGGGAAGTCAACATCACCACGGTGGAGGAGATCTGCCGGAATGCCCTGCCGGTCGTATCTGTTCGTCCTTTCCGCCCGCTTTCGGTAGGCATCGTGACCACCGGCTCCGAAGTGTTTTCCGGGCGCATCCAAGATCGCTTTGGGCCTGTGCTCAAAACCAAATTTGCCGAACTGGGCAGCCACGTCATGGGCCAAGTCCTGGTCTCCGACGACATCCCAAAGACCGTTGAGGCTATTCATGGATTCCTCAACCAGGGCGCAGGGATCGTAGCAGTCACCGGCGGCATGTCTGTGGACCCCGACGACCAAACCCCGGCAGCCATCCGCGCCGCAGGATGCACGGTGGTGACCTACGGGGCTCCCACCTTCCCGGGAGCCATGTTCATGCTGGCGTACATTGACGGGGTCCCGATTGTGGGACTGCCCGGCTGCGTGATGTACTATCGGGCCAGCGTCTTCGATTTAGTGGTGCCGCGGATTCTGGCCGGCGACACCCTCACCCGGGCCGACATCGTGGCTATGGGGCATGGTGGTTTCTGCGCCAGTTGCCCGGATTGCCGTTACCCGATTTGTGCGTTCGGCAAGGGCCATTGATCTAAAGGAAGAGTGAGGTTTTTGTTATGACAGAGAAAATAGCCACTCTCAGTTTTACCCCCGCCCTTTCAAAAAGGTTAATCGGTCAAGGCCTGGCCGCCGTACCTGAAGTTCAACAGGCTTATCGGCACGGCCGGATTTTGCTGTCCTCAGGTTCCACTACGGCCCATGTCTACGTCGCCTTGACCGGGACATGGTCCGGCGAAGCGTTGGCTTGTGGCATGATCGCCGGCAAGGGTGCGTGCGTCGGCCGGGCCATGAGTGCGTTTTTGGGAGAAAGAGGTCACGCCCGTTTCTGGTTTTTCGAAAATGGCCAACGTATTGAAACGGATGATTTGGAAGGAGCCTTGGAACGCCTGGGGTCTGGAGATATGTTCATCAAAGGGGCCAACGCTCTGGATGCCGATGGCGGAGCAGGTGTGCTTTTAGGCATGGAGAGCGGCGGAATCCTTGGCAAAGCGTTGGGGTATGTTCAAGCCCGTGGGGTAACATTTCTGCTGCCAGCGGGCTTGGAAAAGATGGTTTACGGCTCCATTGCAGAAACAGCCCGGCACATGGGAACCCGCTTGGTGGATTACACCAGCGGGATGCCGGTGGGGCTGCTGCCTGTAGCCGGGCGTCGCTTCTGCGAAATAGAAGCCTTAAAAACCCTCGCCGGCGTGGAAGTTTTTCATGCCGCTTCCGGCGGGACGGTCGGAGGCGAAGGTTCGGTCCTGTTGACCGTCCGCGGCGCTGAGGAAAGCGTGGAGAAAGTCATTACGCTGTACAGGGAGCTCCGGGCTGACAAGCGATTCGAAGCCTTGAAGGTGGAAGCTTCGCTATGCGCGGAGCATAAATGGCCGCCCTGCGCCAAACGCAACATTTTATATGCGGAAAATGTGCGCCAAAACACTTGAGGCAATTTTGAGCGCCTGGATCCGGGAGTGACTGATGAGTTTCAGAGCACCATGGGCTGCCTCATATCTCCCCCCAAGGCTTAAAATCTTCATTTGCGGCCACTGTTTATCTGCCTCGACTTTGCATCCCCTGATGGATCAGGGTTTTAGGCGTCAATTTGTTCTTCGATTCAGGAAGTTGTCTTCAACACCGGCAGGTGTGTCCCAAATACTTTTTAATATCAGTACCTTAAACAGATTACCTCTGAAAATAGTTCCACTATGTGAAACGCTAGTTCTCATAGTGAAATTTTAGCAAAAATATCTATTGACGGGATCATGGTCGTCTGCTACGTTATCAAAAACTAGATTTCACGATGTGGAACATTACAAGATCCTTGATGGAAACTGCATTCCAATAAGGGTTATCAAGTGAAGTCCCTGGAAAAAGCCTTGTCTGCAATGGACTACATCATCTCAGCCGAAGGCCGGTACGTATCTCTCACCGACCTTTCGCGAAAGCTCAACCTGCCCAAAGGCACCGCTCATCGTATCTTAACCACGCTGGTCAAGAACAAATACGTGCAGCGGGACCCGCACACCAGAAAATACGAACTGGGTCTTCGTTTCATTGACATAGAGTGCGTTCTCAATAGCCGGAAAACGTTACGCACGGCCATATCCCCCTTGCTCAAACAGCTTTATTCCAAGTGTGAAGAAACCGTCAGTGCAGCCGTATTGGTGGAGGGCGAGATTGAATATGTGGATCGCTATGAGTCGGAGATGTACCTGCGGGTGGCCATCAACATTGGTACCCGCTTTCCGGCTCACTGCACGGCCACCGGCAAAGTCATGCTTGCAGCCTTGAGTGACGAGGAGCTGAAAAGGGTTTACAGGCCGGGGCGTAAAATAAGTCGAAACACCGAAAAATCCATCGGGACTTACCCACAACTGCTCCTGGCTTTAGAGGAAGTTTGCAGGGAGGGTGTAGGCCGCGATTTCGAAGAGTGCCTGATAGGAGTACACTGCATAGCGGCTCCCATTGCCACCAGGGAAAACAAGGTGATTGGGGCGGTAAGCATCTCCGGCCCACGAGAGAGGTTGACTATCGAGAAAATGGGTTATTTGAAGCCCCTTTTGCTGGAGACCACAGAGAAAATATCGAGGGAATTCCAGAGGTAGGCTTTATGGAAGAGAGGCCGCCTTTTCCGGCTTCTGCAGGGTTCAAAACAAGGAGGGTTCAATGCCAGAAAAGATCGGGTTTATCGGTTTGGGCATCATGGGTCAACCCATGGTCGGCAACCTGCTGAAGGCAGGATATAAGGTCTTCGCTTATGACGTGGCGGAGGCCCTGGTTGAACAAGCCGTGGCCAAGGGCGCCGTCCGGGCAGGCAATCCCGGGGAGGCTGCGGCTCAGGCTGAGATGGTCATCACCATGCTGCCGGAAACATCCATTGTGGAAAGAGTGATATTGGGTGAAGGCGGGGTCCTCTCCGCGCTCCAGCCCGGAGGGATTGTAGCGGATATGAGCACTACTTCGATCCCGGCCACGAAAAAGATGGCCGCCACGGTCGGAGAATCGGGCCGGTACATGCTTGACGCTCCGGTCAGCGGTGGAGATGTAGGGGCGGCGGAGGCCTCTCTTTCCATCATGGTCGGCGGTCCGGCCGAAGCCTTTCAAAAGGCTCTCCCTGTTTTTCAGAAACTGGGCAAGAACATTACCCACGTCGGCGATTCCGGTTCGGGACAGATTGCCAAGGGCTGCAACCAGGTCGTGGTGGCGCTGACCATCCAGGCTGTAGCCGAAGCACTTGTCTTTGCCAAAAAAAGCGGGGCCGACCCGGTTAAGATACGCCAGGCCATGTTGGGAGGTTTTGCTCAAAGCCGGGTCCTGGAAGTTCACGGCCGCCGCATGTTGGAACGCAATTTCGCCCCTGGCGGCAAAGTCCGTCTTCATAAAAAGGATATCGACATTGTCCTGGAAGTGGCCAGGGAGGTGGGCGTCTATATGCCCGGCTCAGCCATGATCTGCCAGATCTGGAACTCTCTGTCAGCCCTTGGCGGCCTGGACTGGGATCATTCCGCCATCGTTAAAGCCATTGAAATGTTATCCAATGTGGAACTCTGAAACCAGAGCTTAGTACGGTTGGCAGGCGCCCGAAAACACTTTGAAAAAGATGCCTGCTCAATCAGCCAATCGAAGCGCGTATAAGGGAAACAAGTTGATTTAATTACTGCATGGACCAGGCTTTGGGAGGAATGTCAATGAACGATTCAGTGGTCAAGTATGACGAACACGGTGTCATGGACGGCGGCACCATCGGCCTGCCCCGTGAAATGAACCGGGATATCTGGCTCAAGGAAGTCTTCCCGGAATGGGGCACCTACCTCAACTACGAAATCGACCAGTATCAAGTCAAACCGGGTGAGGGCGCCCTCTGGTACTTCGGGGCCATGTCCTGCTGCATTAAGAGCCAGGCCGGGGCGGTCTTTCTGGTCGACAACTACGCCGGCCCAAGCCTTTTCACCGACCGTTCCTATTGCGGGGTTTGCCGCACTTGCGGTGCGGACAAGTTGTATTGGATGCGCATTCACCCCATGGTCATCGACCCCTGGCAATTCAAGAGAATCGATGCCGTCTGCGTAACCCACCACCACCAGGACCACATGGACTTCTACACTATCAGCGCGGCTTTGAAGACGACTAACTGCAAATTCATCGCCCCGCCGGAAGCCGCCCGGCGCATGAAGAAGAATATGGGTGTGCCCGAAGACCGTTTGATCGTGGCCAAAGTGGGCGAACACGTTCAAATAGAAGATATGAGAATTGATTTCGCTCCCAATTACGATGTCATTGCTACGAAGACCGGTTTTGACACGCCCCCTCCGTTTAAAGAGGTGGCTGTGGCTTACGTCTTCAACACCGAAGGGGGCAATTTCGCTTTTCTGGGCGATACCCTGTACGACAACGCCTACAAGATGGTCGGAGAAAATTACAAGATCGACGTGGTTTCCATGGCCATGGGCAACAACGCGCCCGGGTATACCGACAAAATGTCGCCCTGGGACCTCTGGCGAGTGGCCGAAGCCCTGAATACCAAGGTCATACTTCCAATGCATCACGACAACTGGGCCAATTGCTACGAGGATCCCCAGTACCTGATCGATATAGTGGAAAGGAAGAACAAGGAAAGCCGCCATCATCGCATGAACGTGGTCAGTCTGTTGCCGGGCGCCCGGTATATCCACCCTGAAGATCAGGATAAATGTTTGTACTGTTATCCGGACAACCGCGAGCGGGTCGACTGGCGCAAGAGCGTGGAATACGGTCCGGACGCCAAAAGATAAGACCTCGTCCCGCAGGGTGAAATTCTGCCAGGCCGGTTGGCATTGGCCCGCCGGCCTGCGGCGAAAACGAACCCGACCGGCGCGGCCGTGCGGGTGGGAGCCAAAGAATGCGGAGGTTATATTTGTGTTAGGTATTCGTATACACGGCCGGGGTGGCCAAGGCGCTGTGGTTGCCTCCAAAATCCTGGCCAAAGCCTATTTTTTGGAAGGCCTGTATGTGCAGGCTTTTCCGGCTTTCGGCATGGAACGCCGAGGTGCGCCCGTGGCAGCGTACGTCCGGGTGGATGAAAGACCAACCCTGGCCCGAGGGGAAATAGTTTCACCGGATGTATCCGTGGTCCTCGATCCCATGCTGTTGGAGATGGTCGATGTGACCAAAGGCTTGGCCCCGGATGCGGTACTCGTTTTGAATCACCCCGGCCGAGATGCGGTTCCGGAATTCAACGGTGTGGCCTTATTGGCTGTGGTCGATGCTACTAAAATCGCCCTGGCCCATGGATTGGGTTCTCCTTTGGCCCCCATCGTGAACACGGTGATATTGGGAGCGTTCGTCAAAGCGGTGCAAAATCCCCCACTCTCATTGGGTAACCTGACCGAGGCCATAAAGGAAAGCGTTCCGGGGAAAAAGGAGGAAAATTCTGCAGCCGCTTGGGAAGCCTACAATCAAGTAAGAATACTGGAGGGGAATTTATGGCAAAAAGGAAGATAGAGTCGATAGACCAGCTTCCGATCATGCCCTTGACCATTGAGGACATGACATGGAACAAGACCGGGTTCTGGCGTTTGCTGACGCCCGTGGTCGGCGATAAAATCCCTCCCTGCCAGGATTCCTGCCCAATTGGTCAACCCATACCCGAATTCATCCAGGCGGCCTTGGAAGGCAACTGGGACGACGCCTTGAGCCGGCTTATGGAATATAACCCCTTGCCGGGTGTGACCGGTCGCCTCTGCTACCACCCATGCCAGGCCAAGTGTTTGCGCCGGGAAATCGATCGGGCGGTCGAGATCAAAAACTTGGAAAAGGCCGCCGCCGAAAGGGGGCGGCTTCCGCGCTTGGCCCGGAAGCCGGCGTCAGGACGAAGGGTTGCGGTGTTGGGAGCCGGGCCGGCCGGCTTGACCGCTGCCTACCGCTTGGCCCTCCAAGGCCACCAGGTTGTGGTCCTTGACCCGGCCGAAAGGCCCGGCGGTTTTTTAAATGACGCTGATTCGGACAAGCTGCCGCCGGAGGTTTTGGACCGGGAAGTGGAACGTTTGATTTCTGTGGCCGGCTTGGACATAAAGACAAATAGGAAAGATCTGGAAGGCGGGCCTTATGAGCTGGTGCTGATCGACTACACGGCCCATCCGCCTGGCAGCCCCGAAGAAACCGCCATGAAGAGAATGGCGGCCCGGGTTTTAGAGGGAATTGAAATAACTTGGAAAAGCTCATCAGCATCTTTGAAAGCTTCTCAGGTCAGTCACGCTATTGGGTTGGGTTTACAAGCCGCCTTGCAAGCGGAGCGTCGCTTGAGTGGGGATGAGCCAGGCCAGGCCGAGGCTGGTCATCCTCAACGTGTTCTGGACCCGGAAGCGGTCAAATTTGAGAGACTGCCCGATGAAAAGACCATGAGATTGCAGACCGCGACCGTCGGTGAATCCGATGAATCCTTGCGGGTCGAGGCGGGGCGCTGTTTGTCCTGCGGAACCTGCAACCTTTGCCAGAGTTGCGTTTTGGCCTGCCCTGACGCATGCTGCCTGTTGGACGAGGAAAACCAGCGCATTGTTGTCGACCTGTATCACTGCAAAGGTTGCGGGATTTGCTCTTATGAGTGCCCCCGGGGAGTCTTAGCCCTGGAGAATCTGTCATGAAAAAAGTGATCATGGGCACGGAAGCAGCCGCTCTGGGCGCTGTTTTGGCTCGGGTGCAGGTGGTGGCCGCCTATCCCATCACCCCGCAGACCGTGACTGTGGAGGAACTTGCCGATTATATAGGTCGTGGTGAGCTGGATGCTGAATTCCTTTCCGTGGAGTCCGAACATTCAGCCATGGCCGCCTGTGTGGGCGCTTCAGCCACGGGGTCGCGTGCGTTTACCGCCACCTCATCCCAAGGCCTGGCCTTCATGCACGAAATGTTGCACCACGCGGCCGGCGGACGGCTGCCCATTGTAATGCTCAACGCCAACCGGGCCTTGTCCCCGCCTTGGAATCTTTACTGCGACCATACCGATTCCCTTTCCCAACGCGACACAGGCTGGATTCAGTATTATTGCCAGGATGCACAGGATGTACTGGACGCGACTCTCATCGCCTACAAGTTGGCCGAACAGGTCATGCTTCCGGTCATGCTCAACCTGGACGGCTTTTATTTGACCCATACCTCGGAAATCGTGGATGTGCCGGATCAGGCCGATGTGGACGCATTTCTGCCGCCGTATCGTCCCGCGGAAATGGTGGACCCGGACCGCCCTTCCACGTACGGCGCGGTTTGTGGGACGGACCTTTATGCCCCACTGAAATTTCGCCGCCAGCGCGACATGCTTGGCGTGACTGAAGTCTGGAGCAAAGTTTCGGCCGAATTTGCCGTCCGCTTTGGGCGGGAACACCCGCCGGTGGAAGCCTATCTGACCGCAGACGCCCGGGTGGTCATAATTACCATTGGCACGGCTGCCGGCGCGGCGCGTATGGCGGCCGACATTTTGCGCGCCGAGGGTATGGCGGTGGGCAGCTTACGTTTGAGTTTGATGAGGCCTTTTCCAGCCGCCACGGCCCTGGAGGCGCTTTCAACCGCCAAAGATATCGTGGTGCTGGACCGGGACGTCTCTTTTGGGGCCGAAGGCATTGTGGCACAAGAAGTCAAAGCCTGCCTTTACGGCAATTCGTCGGCCGCAGTACATGGATTGATCACCGGCATCGGCGGAGTGGATGTCACCGCCGAAAAACTCGCAGCGGCTGTGCGGAGTTTGACCGACAGCGCGGGCACGCCACAGCTCTTGGGTCAATCCTTTTGGACGGAGGCGACGGTATGATCAAAAGCGTCTTTCAACACGACCTTCTGGCGCCCGGCCATATGGGCTGCCCGGGTTGCGGGGCTTCTCTGGCCATGCGCCACGTCCTCGAGGCTTTGGGGCCCAAGACCGTGGTGGTCATGCCGGCCGGCTGCTGGCCCACATTTGTCGGGCTTTACCCCAGCTCTACTTTGCTGGTCCCGGTTATGACCGTTCCTTTTGCCACAACCGCGTCTACGGCTTCCGGTGTTCGTGCTTCTCTGAACAGGCAAGGAAAAGAAGGCAACACCGTTTTAGCCTGGGCCGGGGATGGCGGAACTTTTGATATAGGATTGCAGGCCCTGAGCGGTGTGGCGGAAAAAAATACGGACATTCTTTATGTCTGTTACGACAACGAAGCGTACATGAACACCGGCATCCAGCGCTCATCAGCCACCCCACCCGGCTGCTGGACCACTACTACACCCGTTTCCACCCTCAAAAAGGAGCCCAAAAAAAACATTGTCGAAATTATGGCCGCTCACCGCATTCCCTATGTGGCTTCGGCCTCGATCGGGTACCCGCAGGACCTGATGAACAAGGTTCGCCGGGCCAGGAAGATAAAGGGCACACGCTTCATCCACCTCTTGGCTTCCTGCCCGACCGGCTGGCGGCACGAAACGCAGCTCACCATGGAGGTAGCCCGTCAAGCTGTGCAAGCCCGGGTACACCCTTTGTTTGAAGTGCACGGGGGTTTGCGATGGACCCTGAACCCCATGCCGGAGAAAAAGCCGGTGGACGATTATTTGAATATGCAAGGCCGTTTCAAAGCCATGGGGATAGAACAACGTCGGGAATTCCAAGAAATCGTTGATGAAGAATGGGCGATTCTCTTACGGAAGTGCAGCGAACACCACTAGCTGCTCCGGGAGGACATGATCCGTAAACGCTACGGCTATCGCTATGGAATTGGGGACATATATCGCAGGTGACGGCAAGGCCGGTATGCGGCCGGGCGATGTGAGAAAAGGAGGTGCTCTAAAGCCTTTGAGAATGATTGGAGGCAAGGATAGATGGTTAAAAAGTACTAACTTCTGTCACAAAGGAGTCTGCACATGAAAGATGTAAAGTATTTTGCAGCTTCAAACCTCGAGGAGGCCAAAGCATTACTCTCCGAGTACGGCTGCAGGGCCGCTGTTTTGGCCGGTGGGACCGATCTTGTCCCCAAGATCAATTATTACAAGTGCATTCCGGATGTCTTTGTCTACATTGGCGGCCTACCTCTCGATTACGTGAAAGAAGAGGGAGACGAGATCCTCATCGGCGCCTGCACCCCTACCGTCGAGCTGCTCGCGAGTAAGCTCCTGGCCGAAAAGACGCCCGCCCTGCTGGAAGCGGCCCGTTCGATCGGAAGTGAAGCTATTCGAACGAAGGCCACCATTGGCGGCAATCTGGTCAACGCCTCGCCTGCCGCCGATTTCGCTACCCCTCTGTTGGCCATGGACGCGAATGTAAAGCTGGAATCCGCCGGTTTGGCCAGGACCATGCCTCTCAAAGACTTTTTCCAGGGACCGGGGCAGACGGCGCTGAAAGATGAGGAACTCTTGACGGAAATAGCGATTCCGGTTCCCCCGGGACGGACGGCCTTCTTGAAATTGGGGCGCCGCAAGGCGTTGACCTTGTCGATCATGAATGTGGCGGCCCGGGTGGTACAAAATGGCGGCACTGTTCAAACGGTCCGTATCGCGGTGGGGGCCATGGCGCCCGTACCGATGCGCTGTACCGTCGCTGAAAGTATGTTGGCAGGCAAAAAGTTGGAACAGAAGCTGATAGAGGAATGCGCCGAACGTGCCATATCCGAGACCAGCCCCATTGACGACCAGCGTGCCACGGCATGGTATCGTCGCCAGGCCGGAAAGGCGATGGTGGCCAGGGCCTTGGGGTTGGCGGCGGGATTATCCAGTTAGAGCAGGGAGGAAGCGATGAAATACCCAATGTCTTTTGTCTTGAATGGGATATCTGTGGATGCCTATGTGAAGCCTACGGAGACACTCCTGGATGTTCTCAGGGAACATATGAACGTCAAGAGTCCGAAAAGGGGATGTGACAGTGGTGATTGCGGCGCTTGCACGGTCCTGCTGGAGGGTGCGCCCGTTCAATCCTGCCTCACCCTTGCGCTGACTGTGACAGGGAAAAGAGTAGAGACCCTGGAAGGGTTCATGGATAAGGGGGAGCTTCACCCTTTGCAGGCCGCTTTTGTGGATTACAATGCCGTTCAGTGCGGTTTTTGTGCGCCCGGCATGTTGATTTCCGCCAAAGCCTTGTTGGATAGGAACCCGCAGCCAAGCAGGGACGAAATTGTCGAAGCCGTCTCGGGACATCTCTGCCGGTGCGGCGGGTACGTTGAAGTCATAGAGGCCGTGGAAGCGGTGGCTAAACAAAACAGGGGAAAGGAGTAGGTTCGATGTCGGAATATGTCGGCAAACCCATTAAGCGGTACGATGGCATAGGACACGTCACCGGGAGGACGACGTTTGTGGACGACGTGGAAATCCCGGGGATGCTTTACGTAAAGGTGTTTCGAAGTCCTGTCCATAAAGGGACGATACGAAACCTGGACGTGTCCGGGGCGGAGAACATGCCGGGTGTGGCGGGCGTGATCAGCGCAAAGGACATTCCGGGCAACAACAGCTACGGTCTGTATGGTGATCAGCCCGTTTTTCCGTTAGAGCAGATTCGATACAAGGGGGAACGGATTGCCGCGGTGGCCGCTGTGGACGAAGACACGGCCATGGAAGCCCTTGAGAAGATCAGGATCGATATCGATGAGGAAACGCCGGTTTTCGATCCTTACGAGGCGATGAAGCCCGGAGCGGCTTCGATGGGCCGTCCGGAAGGCAACCTGTGGGAAAAGTTTAATAATGGGACCGTCCACCGCGTCCGGTTCGGCGATGTTGAGGCGGGTTTCGCCAAGGCCGATCACATCCTGGAAGGAACATACACTGAAGCATTCAACGAACATGCGCCGATGGAAACTCAGGCCTCAGTGGCCTATATCGACGCAACCGACCGTCTGGTCATTCACACCTGCAGCCAGGACCTCTATTTTCACCTGGGAATGCTGTGCGGACTTTTTAGTCTACCGATGAATAAGATTCGATATGCCGGTGGAACGGTTGGCGGCGGTTTCGGAGCGAAGAACGACATCCACTGTGACCACGTCGCGGGCGCCATGGCGCTCAAGATCAGAAAGCCCGTGAAGTACCGGTTGACCCGTAGCGAGGAGACCCTATACACGACAAAACGGGGCATGTTCAGACTCGACTTCAAAGACGGCATCATGAAGGACGGTCGTATTGTGGCGCGTCAGGTCACGACACTTCATGACACGGGGTCCTATGCGGGGATGGGACCATACGCGGTGGAGAAGAACTCCATACTCGTTGCCGGCCCTTACAACATCCCCAACATTGCCTACGACGGCACCTGCGTGTTTACGAACAGACCGGTGGGCAGTTCAATGCGCGGGTTTGCCATACTAAACGGAACGGCGGCGGTGGAGCTTCAGATGGATAGGCTGGCGGAGGTGATTGGCATGAACCAATGGGAGTTCCGCATGAGCAACGCCTGGCGAAACGGCGACCTGAGTGCAACCCAGGTTAAGGTGGAGGCCTGCGCCGCCGTCGAAGTGATGCAGCGGGCCGCTGAGTTGGCGGGGATCGAGCTTCCCCAACACCTGAAGACTATGAGTTCGGAAAGGAGGTAACAGCCGTGAAGAAAAAAGGAACTGGAATTTCACTCGGAGTGCATCCTTCCGGGCTTAAAGGGGGAGGCGACCCCAGCCAGGCGCAGATTCGTCTCAAACCGGATGGAACGTTGGACCTTCTGAATGGGGCCGTGGACATCGGGCAAGGCTGCAAGACCGTTCTCAGGCAGATAGCGGCCGACACGTTGGGGGTCCCTTTGGAATCCATCACGCACCATAACTTTGATACTGACATCGGCCCTCTGTGCACCGGGACTTTTGCCAGCCGTGTAACATTTATGGACGGCAACGCCGTCATTTTGGCAGCCAATGACCTCAAGGAAAAAATTCTCACCTTTATTGCCGGTATGTGGGGGGTTGACAAGCAGCAGCTCGACCTGGCCGATGGGAAGGTCTATGCCAAAAACGAGCCTGACAAAACCATGGGCATGTTCGAGGTCGGTCAGGCAGTCAACTGGGGTGGGTCCTATTTCGTGGGGATCGGATCGTTCTTGCCGGGGGCCGGTCAATCCTTTGAGAAAGATACCGGCAAGATGTCTAATGTGGCCGCTTTGGCTTATCACGCTTGTGTGGCGGAGGTGGAGGTGGACACCGAGACGGGCCTCGTGGATGTTCTGAAGCTCGTTCATGTCCATGACGTGGGAAAGGCTATTAACCCCATGCTCATCAGGTCGCAAGCGAACGGCGGGGCTATGATGGGGATCGGATTTGCCCTGGTGGAAAACGTCTATCCCTATTATCCCGCTATGGAACATGTGGCCCGGAACCTGGAGGACTACTACATCACTACGGCTGCTGATATGCCTCCGGAACTCGTGGGCGGGCTGGTTGAGATTCCTAACCCGAAAGGGCCCATGGGGGCCAAGGGATTCGCGGAAAACAGCGCCAGTGGTCCTCCTTCAGCGATCCTTTCCGCCATTCATGATGCCATAGGTGTTTGGATTACGGATTATCCGGCGTCGCCGGAGCGGATACTTCGCGCTTTGAACCCTGAGGAGAGTTGCGGCTGATCAAAGGCGGCGGCTTGAACCCCGGCTGCCTGAATACCGGCTCGCAGTAATATGGTGGTGTCGTCACGGTGGGCACGCTTCATTGGGTCCTACTCTTCGATATTTTGCATGCTAATCCGGGGGAAGTTGCAAAACACCTGCCTGACCACAAGTGATGACCCCGCAAATTTGGCTTCTTACGGCTGTCGGCAGTAGTGAGTTAAACCGGAATCTTAGACGAGGAGATGAGAAAATGAGCGAAGAGAAAACCGTAGCAAGATTGGGTCTCCCCTGGTCCGTCGGGATTGTTGTCGGTCTTAGCCTGATTCCCGGCATGCTCTTTGGTAAGTTCAACTTTACTTTATGGGTATGCTTCATCGCATGGGCAGAGTATTTCGTT
>JBEKXG010000016.1:0-19437 GCA_049512295.1 Syntrophobacteraceae bacterium | reverse complement strand
ATACTATTCCCCGGGAAAAGCGCCCGCTCATAACTTCCGGAATTGTACCCGCTCTTCTCAGCTTCCAATGATCTCGTTCCGGGTAGACTGCCAAGCCTAACATTTCGCCAAGAGCACCCATGATAGAACAGTACCCTATTTCACTATTCTCGGGATTCTGAACGGCGTGGACGTCAGAATTCATACATCCACCTCCAGGGTTCGGTCTTTTTGAACTCGATAGCCGCGGTATACATCTGTTCCATTCTGACAACGACGGCAGCTCATCGATTGACGGCAATGGGTTCCTTTTCACGTTCTTTTAGGACTCGGGTGGGTTTTCACAGCAAAAAATTACCGATAAACTTCAAGTAGCTGCAATCATCCCTGAAATTATGGTGCGTTCTGACGGAGTGGAGCACCCGATAGATGCACTTGAGTCTTGTGGTCAGGCTCTCTTTCTTTGCAAAGGATTCCCGAAACTCAATGACGTCGTTAACGGCAGTTACTATGCTCTGAACGTTGTAGGGCAGCTCGGTCAGGAACTTGGCCGGGAGATCGAGTTGCGCTTTGCCCATCTCCATCAGATACTCCAGGGCGGTCTCAATGTGTCGATCTGTGATCGCCCCATGGTCTCGGTAGATCCTGTGCAGCACGAATTCGATATTTTGCAGCATGTCTTCATGAGCTTCCTCATTACCGATGATGGACTTCATCTCGCGCTCGAAGCCGGACAGCTTTGCCGATTCCTGACGGTCAGTAAAATATTGCTCGGATTTTCCCAGGAAGAAACAATCAGATGGGCAGTCTATTTTCTTCTGTCGCTTTGTCCCGCAGCATTGGAGGCAGATAAGTGATCCCAATGCGGGGCAGTTCCTCTTCCCTTTCCTGGCAGTACACGATGCACACTTTGCCATTTTTGAATTCCTCCTTCAGGAAAAACCGATCCGTGGGAGCAAGAACATGGGCTTCGCTCCACGAGTCATTCCTCAGCGCGGGCATTCCTACTCAGTATAGCTCATAAAACGATGTCTGACCGAGATGAGGAATGAACTTCCCGGCAACGACCTCCAGTGAATCCGATCCACCGATGAAGATCCAGCCCTCCACCGATCCACGAAAACAGAATCGTTCGACAACGAAGGTGCGACGGTTTTCGTCTTGAAGGGTCAATCTCATTATCGGGACGTACGACGCTGAGTGTTCGAGGATCTCCATGACGCCAGTGTCGGGAAGCTGTCGAGAAGACAGGAAGGAACTGAATATCTCCTGCATGCCGCCGATGCTCTCGTTGGATTCGAAAATGGTGATCACTTTGCCTTTGACATCGATTTTGTAACTCATGGAGCTGTGCAGTTTCTCGAGCTGCTTTTCAACAACCATTTTTTCAGCTTCGGTGATGAGCTTCGGCACTGCTTTGATCAGGTGCACCTGGGCGTTGGGATTTTCGTAAATCTCGTAGCCGGCAGGGACGCTTTCAACCAAATCGCCCTCAGGTTTTGGCGAAAAGAAGTACTTGGGCTTTCCTGTCTTGGTCTTCCCTCGGTGCAGCCAGTAAGTCTTTCCTCTTCGGTTTGTGTGTTGAACGGGCATTGTGGACACCTCCACTGTGTCTCGCCGCGATACGCAAAACTAAATCTGCGCTGAAGTATTGCGCACCGCGCGGGTCGTTTCTTTTGAGCAGAATTGGGTCAGTTTTCTTGAGCGCCCAACGTTTCCAGGCCGATTATTGATGCGTGATAGCATTGAAATTCTTTCTCCGTAGAAATCCGTCTCCTCATTTCGTCCTCGGGTGAGATCATCGACACCCAAGCTTCCAGCAGTGTTCCATCCACAGAAATGTGGATCCCGCGTCAACTCATCTTTCGAATTCGGACCTCGATGTCCTTTTCATCCTTCAGAAGATCCACGATTTTCGATGTATCAGTCTCTCCGAAGTGATACGGGTAGAGGACCCCTGCAATGTAGACTCTCTTGTCGCCGAATGTGACGATGTAGCCGTTGCCCACACCGCCGGGATGAAACGGCACGCCTTCGCTCCGCATGTGTACCGGATTGTACGCGGGAACAGCCTCTATCTTCAGCCCCATTACGGTCTGCTCATCGCCATTATGCATGACAATGCCACCCGTTATGCGGCCCGCGACTGTTTCAGTCACGACTACAGCCGTTGTTGGAGTGCGCAAAATATCCGGCGCTTTCATGTCGAGGTGGTCCTGGTGCTCATGAGTAATCAGGATGAGATCTGCCTTGGGAGAAGTTAAACCTGATGCCGACGGATAAAACCGGCCAGCTAAGGCTATGTGGAAAATCGCCGGAATCCTCTGATCAAATTGATTATCTCCAGCAAGGTCACCTCTGGCGGTTCCCTGACCAGAGGTTTTGCCTTCGACCTGGCATTTTGCACATGCCCATCACGATTTGCAAGATTTTGTGAACTTTGTGGAAAGTAATTCCGCCTTGTGGGATAGGACAATTCAGTCCAATTCGTCCGGCGATACCGAGCAGGTCCTTTTGCCGATTCGCTCCGTTGAGAGTGTGCGGATTTGGCTGATTTTCACCCATGAGCGTTTAGGGAGCTCATTCGGGCCGAGTTCAAGGGTAAGCAGTACCAGTGTCGGGTTAGATTTCTATGTAACCTTTTTGTAACCCTCACCATTTTTATACTCCACACAAAGCCGCCTCGATTCGGATGCAGGCTGAATATCCTTAAACTCGAATCCCGGAAAGGATCGCACTCAATGACGAACAGAAACGGAGAAGTGTGGGAGGAAAGGCAAACCAGGGATTGGTTTTGGATTGAAAAAGAAGGGGAAAGATACTTTTCTTCAACCGTGATCACGTGCGTTGAAGCTGTGCGGATAATTCAGGGCCAGGAGCGTCTGCCGCGAACGTGCCATGAGGTGAAAGATATTGGACGTTTTGAGCCTGTCTCAACAGGGGTTATCAAACTGCTGACAAAAGCCGTGAATGGGTTGAACGTGCCTGGCGAAGGACTCGGCGCATCCCTTTTTTGGCAAGAATCCCCGGAGAAAGAAGAGATCGTAATCTCCTGAACAGAGGGTGGAGATTACCTGCAGGGACCGATTAGAAAGCTGCCTGCCAGGATTCGGTAATAATCCTGCTCTTCTTCATATTCATCATCTCTTCCGTTAAGTGCCAATTCGATAGAAAAGCATCGTAGGCGCCTTTCATATCAGGGACCTTGAGAGCTTTATCCGGGCAGATGTACACGCAGTGCATACATCCGATGCAAGTTCTCGGGTTCGACAATCCGGTATCGGCATCAAACGCTTGTGTTGGACACTCTGTTTCACAATTACGGCACATACTGCACTCTTGTGCGACACGTAATGGATTTTTCCAATGCCGTTCGATCGTTTCCTGTTTATTCTCCAGAGAGGCCATGACTTGATTGTAGCCAAAAGGCTTCTGCAACATAAGAACCGAAGCTTCATCCTGCGAGAAGCGCTCGATTGCCAGGGCTGCAAATTCCCGCGCTACGGTGAAGTCTTGTGCATTAGGGCGTTCAGGCAAGATCGGCCAACCGCCGACATTGAACGAATGCCGTCCGAGAAATTCCGCTGAGAATAACAGGTGAAAACCAGCCCGCTCCAGGAGCAACCCGGTGTGAAAGTGCGCATATCCAGTCGTTCTCGCACCGTAGGTGAAGAATAGCGCACATTTCCTCCTCCGGCCGTCCAGTGTCGGCAGCCACTCATTGATCACACTCGGCGCAAAATCGGAAAATACAGGGAATCCGAAAATGACGCCATTATAGCCGTCGAAAGACAGCGGGTTCTGGCGAGACGCATGCGCCGTCACGTTGATCGACTGCACTGCGCAGCCCTGGTCAAGCAATCTCTCCCGAATGATTTGGATATAGCTATGCGTAACATTGGTGGCAGAAAAATAGACAAGAGCGATTTTGAGATCAGCCATGAATTATCCCCCCAAGCTGATTATTGCAGTTCCCGGCGGGCTGGCCGCGAGGGTAAGCGGGTAACAAGCGGGCAAGGTTTTTCACCTTATTCTCGCTCTTCGAAGGGCTTGAATCAAGATTCTCCCTTGCCCGCCGGTGTTTCATCAGCCTTTTGAGTTAATCCATCGGCTTTTTCTACGATTCGGGTCTTCATACTTGGAAGTGAGAAAGCAGGTCTCCCCTTCATGACTGCGCCGGTTGCGATCAGACCCGGATGACGAAATTGTCCTTTCTTGGAGCTGCTTTTGGATGCTCGCCTTCGGCATATCCTAAAATGCAGGAACCCACGCCTATATAATCTCCGGTGACACCCCACTTCCTCATTAAATCCTTGCCTTCCCCGGTTTCAAACATCTGCTTTGTACGGTGAACCCAACAGGATCCGATGCCCAGAGATGCCGCCGCATTGAACATATTACCCAGTGCAAGACTCGCATCTTCGACCGGTGCGATCTTGCTCTTGTCTGCAAAAACGAGAACGACAGTCGGCGCATTGTAATAAGGATCGATATCCTTTCCCAGCACGGCTGCGTTCATAGCTGAGAGCTTTTTTAACGTTTCCTTGTCCTGAATAACGACAAGAAGAGCCGATTGCTGGTTTGCAGCGCTTGGCGCGTACATTCCGGCTTCAAGAATAGCGTTCAGCTCCTCTGCCTTGATCTGTTCAGGCTTGAATCTACGGATGCTTCTTCTTTCAAGTAGAGTCTTAACGGTTTCGTTCATATGACTTCATCTCCTTTAACCGAGCACGGCTACCCGTGGCCGGCTCAAGCCCGGCGCCCCCTGATGGAGCACCAGGACAACCCGTATGGAAAAATGACGCAATAGAACGCTCACGTTCTATTGCCGCGGTATCGGATCAGCCCCTCCTGTGCGACCGAAGCCACCAACAAGCCCTGGCGGTTGAAGACCTTACCATAGCCCAGCCCCCGAGCGTTACAGGCATTGGGGCTTTGCATCGCATACAGCAGCCAGTCGTCCATTCGAAATGACCGATGAAACCACATAGCATGATCCAGGCTGGCGACTTGCATGGCCGGCTGCCAGAAGCTCTGTCCGTGTGGGTAAAGCGATGTCACCACCAGGCCGTAATCCGACGCATAGGCCAGCAGGCAATGATGAACCGGGAGATCGTCCGGCATTTCACCTATAGCCCTGATCCAATTGTATCTCAATGGTTCGCGCTTCTCCGGCGCAAAGAGATTCATGGGGTCCACCGGCCGGACTTCGATCGGCGGCCGGCACAGAAGCTTTTCGCGGATGGGGGCAGGGATCTGGTCGGCGATCCGGCTGACCAGTTCCAGTTCCGAGGCCAGGCCCTCGGGACCGGGGACCGGCGGCGCCAGGTCCTGATGGTCGAAGCCCGGCTCGTCGGTCTGAAACGAGGCTGCCATGTTGAGAATTGCACGGCCTTTCTGGACCGCCACCACCCTGCGGGTGGTGAAACTCTTGCCGTCCCGGATGCAGTCGACGTTGTAGACGATCGGCTCCTCGACATCGCCGTGCCTGAGAAAATAAGCGTGCAGGCTGTGGGCCCGGCGTTCCCTCGGCACGGTCCGGTAGGCGGCCGACAGTGCCTGCCCCAGCACCTGCCCGCCGTAGACGTTGCCGAACCCCAAGTCCTGGCTCTGCCCGCGGAAGATGTTCTCATCGATCTGTTCGAGCTTCAGCAACTTCAACAGTTCTTCCAGTACGTCGCCCTCGGAGGATGCCTTCATCGCTGTCTGTCTCTCCGACTCAAGGTATAATTTAATTATATCCTGCGCAATGCTTTTAATGAGCATGACGCGGTTTTAGTATGCCGATCCGCGAAGATCGACGAACTGAAGAACACTACGTTGACGCGAGTGCCTTCCCGGCTACTTCCCGTCCATAATCCTGGGCCATTTTGATTCCGCCGCCCAGATCCGCGGATTTGAGTCTCAGCGGCTCCCGGACCATATCCATCTTCATAATATGCGTCATGGTATCGAAAATACGCCCCGGCGCCTCTCCGCTCCATCCAAAAGCACCAAAAGCTCCGCCGGCTTTTCCCTCAAGATTCGCTTTTTCGGCAAAAAACAAGAATGTCTTCATAGATTGAAGCATCTCGCCATGATAAGTAGCCGATCCGAGGACAATTGCGTTGTAATCATCGAGTGAAATGCCGCCTTTGTTGATCTCGGTCACATTGAGAACGTCAACGTCATGTCCTTCGAAACGCATTCCTTCTGCAATCAGTCGAGCTATTCTTTCAGTCTGATTGGTTCTTGTTGCAAATACCACAAGCCCTCTGGGCATAACCATTCCTCCTCTCTCTTCCGGTTTGGCCATAAACCACTCCTGAGTTTGGTGCTGCTTGTCGAGAGCCTTCGGGACAGAAAACTTGTTCGGACAGGTGAAACTGCGCTGGAGTTTATCTGAAATTATTCCGCGCTCGATTCTACGCACGCCAGTCCAATGCAGCGCCCAGAGAATAATTAGCCTTCGATAATCAGTCAATAGCTGGACCATCATGAGACGGCCCTTTGAGGAAAGAATAATCCCACCACACGGAAAACGTCCGGTTCCCACGCGGTTGCCGGTTTTCTGAGTGATGCCTGGTAAGACACAGGTTCGATGTTTCAAGACAAAGGCGGACCGTAGCTCATCAAACCTAGTCGTCCAAAACAACAGGGCTGGCAGTTGGATTGAAAGGGTTGGTTCTCACCGAGAGGGAATACATGTACGGATAATGACTTCTCAGATGCTGCATGTAGGACAGCCATTCCCGGACAAGAAAGCTGAAGGCCCGCTGAATGTCGATTTCCAGGTGGTTGAGGTCGGAGCGGGGCAGATCTTTCAGGATTTTTCTTGCTTCGAGCTCTTCGGTCAAGTGGCAGACGGACCAGAGCAGGTCGGTAAATCTATCGTGTTCGAAAAGATTCGGGTTCTGCAAAAGGCCCAGCACGAAATCGCGTTTTTTGAGAAGCAATTCCTTCAAGCCTTGTAATTGCAAGTTGTTCGGGTCGCACTTGAGCTGATAGCTTTGGATGAATTTCGACGCAGCCTCATAATGGGATGTTCTCCAATCCTGCGCAACGGCAAGGGCCTGCTCCAGTGTTGAAAAGTCCGTGCAGGAGGCCCCCATAATGCTTATCAGCCTGTTGCCCATCTCCCCGAAAAATGCTCCTATGACCATGTTCAACTTCTTCAATACTATCTGCTTTTCTCTTTCGTTCATAAGCCGCTCGATCAGAACGGTTACCAGCAGCACCTGGATCGGCACGAATACGACATCCAGGGCAAGATAGAAAAGCAGGGAGTGCGAATCTGCGAACAAAAATACATGGAACAGCGACAGAGCCGCGCTGAACCCAATCAGGACAAGCCCGACCTTCATTTTCCAGGATAACCGGACCATTATGCCTCCGCTTTGGTTTGTGGCAGCCGGAATAATGCGTCAACATGATCACCAACGAATCCCGAGGCGCATTTCCGGGTCGTATTCTGTTCGAAAAAGCTCATGGAACGTCCGGAAGGCCCGTTCAATTATGCTTTATCCCAATCAAAGACGCAAGTTACACTCCAATGAAACTGGTCCGAGCGCTTTCATTACACACCGCCATCCCCGCGGATGATAGCTCGTCGGCCCAATGCAGGATCACGCTTCAAAGTTAATTCTTCTTGATCTTCAATGAACAGTGAGACGCCGACATGATTTTCCTCACCACTTCCCGGGAAGTCGGCACGTAATGTCGTATCGTAATATCGTTGACAGCATCCAATACAGGTGCTATCCAAAAACGTCAAAAAGCGATTTCTTATCGCCTTACCCTTGGGGATGTGCCATGGGACTGACGTGCAGACTGTTCAGAGGAGACATGAACCTTGAGGCCTGCCTGGTCCAGGATGCCGCCCATATGACGCGGGGCGCGGCGGGCAACCACGTAGCGAAGGTTCAGTTCGCGCTGCTTATGCTGGATGGACTGGAAATAGATCTTGCGGAAACTGCCGCGAAAATCTACGGTCGAGCCACTGCAGCGGCAGTCCTGGCATACAAGAATAAGCGCAGGATCATAAATTACAGTTATCAAACGCAGGCCGACGACATAGTCGGGAAAATGACGATCGCTTCTCTGGATCGAGAGGTGCGATTACGCGAATGTCAGCGTCTGCACGCGTGCTGCGGCGACCCTGTCCGATCGGGAGCCACGGCCGGCACCTTCGGTCTAAGCGAAGTAACGGCACCGGCACTGGTGTCCGGACCGGTTGCCGAGGAGTCGTTTACCAGGACGCTCAATGTGTACTGGTCCATCACGCGGGCGGCGCTCAGAGCAGGCAGAGACCATTTGAAGTACGCCGACAAGGCAGGCGATCTCGTCTCCCGGTTCGGGATGAACATCGCCCTGACGCCGGGGGGTCCGTACCAGGATGTCGTGCCGAACGATGACATCGTGGACCCACGCTACAACACCGATACCTTGCGGATCCGCAAAGCTTCCGAAGATCGGCGGCCAGGACTTCCGAACGTACTGCGGGTCATCTCCTGTCCGTTTGTCCCCGGAACCGAATATGCGGTCACCGATTCGGGCACCGTCGGCCGCCGGACTTTTCCTGATTTCATTCTCATCAACGTGACGAAGTTTCGCACCGATCAAGCGACACTCCTTCATGAGATGATCCATGCGACTGGACTGTTTGGTTGCCAAAACAGGGATCCCAATACCATCTTCTCGGGTGGGTCGAACCGCACCGTTCTCGAATTGGAACATGCCAGGCGTCTGAGCAAGGCCTTCTTCTCATCCGGCTAGCTGTTCAAGGGATCCTTCCTAAACATCTTTCATACGGAGTTGCATTCAAGATGATCACAAGGCGGCGAGGAGGAGGCGACGCAGGCGTACACCATGGTACGTCGAGGAGCCGACGACGAAGACAACGCAGTGAGCGCTTGAATGCGACTTCGTATCAGTCATCTATTCCGAGTGGTCCAACACTTGTCTGACGCTCGCCGCAAGATCATCGCAGCCGAAAGGTTTCTGAATGAAATTTACCCCTTTGTCTAAAACGCCCCGATGGGCTATCACGTCGGCAGTGTAGCCCGACATATAGAGGCATTTGAGAGCCGGCCGGATTGTACGAAGCCTTTCCACCAGTTGCCGGCCGTTCATCCCCGGCATCACCACGTCCGTGATCAGCAGGTGGAAATCCCCTGGATGCTCCTCGACAAGTTGTATGGCGTGTATCGGAGTCCGCGCCGCGAGCACCGTGTAACCCAGATTTTCGAGAATCAGCTTGGCGAGGTTCAGTATCGCTTCATCGTCCTCGACCACCAGGATGGTTTCCGTGCCCCTCGATCGCTTCGGGGCCACCCCCTGAGCGGGGACCTGTGCGGTTTCAGCCTCGACTCGCGGCAGGTAGACTTTGAACGTGGTTCCTTTCCCCGGTTGGCTTGCAATGTAAATAAAACCGTCGTTTTGTTTAACGATGCCGTAAACTGTGGACAGTCCCAGCCCGGTTCCCTTGCCCAGTTCCTTGGTGGTAAAAAAAGGCTCGAAAATCTTCTCGAGGACTTCCTTACTCATACCCGCTCCGGTGTCGCTCACGCTCAGCAGGACGTAATCTCCGGGAACGAATTCGGGGGTTTCGCCCCCATTGGAATCATCGATCACAACGTTGTCGGTCCTCATGGTGATGGCGCCTACGCCTGAAATGGCATCACGGGCATTGACCGCAAGATTGGCCAGAACCTGGTCGACCTGGGAGGGATCGATTTTGACTTTCCAAAGATCGAGTCCCGGTATCCACAACAGGTCGATATCCTCTCCAATGAGCCGCCGCAGCATCTTGAGCGTGACCGGGATCGTGTCGTTCAAATCCACTATCTTAGGAACGGCGGTCTGTTTGCGGGCGAAGGCCAGCAGTTGCCGGGTAAGGTCTGCTGAACGCTCAGCAGCTTTGAGTATCTCATGGAGGTTGCGCCGGAGCTTGTCAGTGGAAATGTTGATATCCAATGCCATTTCCGCCCGGCCGATGATCACGCCGAGCATGTTGTTGAAATCGTGGGCCACACCGCCGGCCAGCCGTCCCACCGATTCCATCTTCTGAGCTTGAAACAACTGCGCCTCCAGTTTCTTTCTTTCCTCCTCTACTCGCTTGCGTTCAGTGATATCTCGAAAGGTAACGACCGCACCGATTACCTTGCCGAATTCAGTGATCGGGGTACTCGAATAGGCAGATGGAAAGCTCGTGCCGTCCTTTTTCCAAAGCACTTCGTTTCGGACACGGCTGGCAACTCCCAGCCTAATGGATTCAGACATAGGGCATTCACTCAAGGGGTAAAGAGCGCCGTTTGGCGTCGTGTGATGAGCCAGTTCGTGCAATCCTTCACCGATGAGTTCCTCTACGGAATATCCGAGCATTTGTGCCGCAGATCGATTGACAAAAGTGATCTTCCCAGTCAAATCCAAACCAATGATAGCTTCCTCAGTTGCATCGAGGACGAGTTGATTTTGTCGATAAAGCCGTGAAATCTCGGCTTCTGAGTGCTTTCGCGCGGTGATGTCTTCACAACTGCCAAAAAGATAATGCGACCCTGGACGCCCGGTGCTTTCAGCAACCCGTGATGCCGCCCTGATCCATCTGGTTGAGCCATCTCTATGTATTATGCGCATTTCACACTGGCCCGAACTACCGGGTTCAAGTCCGAGGACGTTTTTGTCGAAGATTGCCTCATCTTCAGGGTGAACGAGGAATCTCCAACACCGGTTATCCAGAACTTCCCGGATGGAATATCCCGTTATAGTTTCAACGGCGCCCGCCAACCAATTGATCACATAATCGCCGTCCGGGGGTTTAATGCATGAGAAGGCGAAATCCGAGATCGAACTGGAAATATTCCTGTATCGCTCCTCACTCTCCCGTAAGGCCTCCTCCGCCCGCTTACGTCCGGTGATATCGTGTATGACCCCGAACACTACTCCCGCCTCGGGAGAATATTCCGCTATGGAATGGATATCTACGATCTTCCCGTCGGTCAGCCTGCGGATCTTAAATTCCACATCGTACGGCTTGCCCTCCTTAATGAGTCCATCAAGGGCCATGTCGAGCATGTCGCGATATTCCGGAAGGGGGATGCTCTGTACTTCGGGTATGGACCACTCACTGCCTTTCAAGCCGTAAATGATCTTCGCACCTTCGGAGGACTTCACTTTATCGGACCCCAGAATAAACTCCCAGTTGCCGAAGCGGGCTGTCACCTCCGCCTTCCGAAGACGCCTTTCGCTAAGCCGCAGTTCATCCTCTGCCCGCTTATGGACTGTTATGTCCTCATAGGTACCCAACACCCCTTTGACTTCACCTTTCACATCAAACAGAGGAACTTTGCTGGTACGAAGCCAGATTCCGTCACCACCAAGTGTGGTCAGGGGTTCTTCATATCCGAGTTTCGCGATGCCGGTTTCCATGAGCAAACGGTCATCTGAACGGTAGAGATCCGCATGTTCCGCCCAGCTCATCTCAAAGTCGTTTCGACCTACGATCTCCCCGGGTGATTGGAAACCCGCATCGAGAGCAAATGGGCGGTTACAGCCCAAGAAATTTGAATCAAGATCCTTCCAGAAGACCCTTACCGGAATGGTGTCCAAGACTGACTGCAAGATCTGCTGCGACTCCTGCAGCGCTTGCTCCACCCGCTTGCGCCCGGTAATATCCGTGGCCATGTGTATAATTCCCCGGGTATGCCCTTCATCGTCCACCACGGGCGTGCAGGAAACCAGAAATATACCTTCGAGAGCCTCCAGCTCCATCTCCACCGTTTCCGGGCTTCCGTCGCTCAGAAATCTTTCCATTGGGCAGGTGTGGGGAGGAGCCTGGGCAGCATGGAAAACGTCGAAGCATTTCTTCCCCACAACCTCATCTTTGGACTTGCCTGTTGCCGTCAATACTGCTTGGTTTGCCTGCACAATGTTGTGCTCTCGATCAAGTATCATAGCTGGATGCCCGATAGCCTGGAAGATGCCTTCCCACTCCCGGCGGCTTTGGTCGAGTAGCGTTTCCAGCCGCTTCCGTTCGGTCATATCTCTATTCAGGCCGATCATCCGCAGGGCTTTGCCGGCATGATCCCTGATAACCACGGCATTCGCTTTAAGTGTCTTTACGGTGCCGTCCGGACGCTGAACGCGAAACTCGGTGTCGAAGTCCTTCTCTCCGTCAACAGCCGCATGTGCGGCTTCGAGAGCTATTGCCCGGTCATGGGGATGCAGACTATTGCTCCAAGCTTCAACGCATCCTGCAAACGTATCTCGTGTAATGCCATATAGCTCAAACATCCGGTCGTTCCATTGCAAAATGTTCTCCTGGATGTTCCAGTCCCAGATTCCCAGTTTCCCGGATGCGGCGGCAAGTTCAAGCCGATGCCTGGCTTCAAGCAGTTCGTCTTCCGTCCGCTTGCGCATAAGAGCTTCCTTTTCCAGCTCCTTAATCCTTTGTTCCAGTTCTTCGTAACTCGGTTTATGAGTCACCGGGGAATTCCTCTCCTCGATCCCAAAAGTGAAAGCCTTCCGAGACGCTTTTCGTTGACCCGATTGCTGAAATATCTGCCGGCTCCAAAGGAAAACCAACGTGGAGCATTTTACCGGGCTGAGTTCGCGGGTGTTGTACTTGTCTTTAGTGAGGACACAAAGCTTGCCGGCATACTGCCGATAGAAAATCGGCACGTTTGGAGCACCGAACGCCGGGCGTCAGGCGCGGCCCGAAGCCAGCGCGTGCGACGGCGAAGCGTAGGCGGCGCGACGTCGCCCGCACGCCCTGGTCGGGTTGATTATGCCGTTGAACGACCGTGCAACCGGCAGGATCGGCCACAGGTTCTCCCGGTTTGGTGCAGCGCTGCCGGGTCTTGGGCTGTTCCCGGCCCTTACTTCACCGGCGTGGCGAGGGGTTGGCCCTTCTCCGCCACCCAGAATCCGATGAGCTTCGTTGGTTCCGCGGTGCTGGGGTTCTTCGCGTTGTGGATATATTTGGCCGGGTTATAGCCGCTGTCCCCCGCCTTGAGGGTCACGGGCGGCTGCCCATCGGGCTCAAGGGTCAGAGTGCCTTCCAGGACATAAAACATCTCAGGCCCAGTGTGAGAGTGTCGCCCCAATGCTCCCCCGGGCGCCAGCTCGGCGCGAAACATGACGAGTTCTCTCCCGGCAACCCCTTCTAAGTCCTTTTGTTGCAGTATCGTGCGCGTCACCGGCGCCTGCTGGGCAATCAGGACCTGGTGGCCGAGAAGGCCCACCGCAACACCCACGACCAAAGTGATAGTCAGCATGACCACTGTTCGACGCATAAGTGTCTCCTTTCCGACTTGGAAGCGCAATAATCTGAATAATGCGTTAACTTGACTGTCAAAGGATCCCAAACCGCAATTCCGGGTCCGATTCCATGGGAAAAAGCTCTTGGAATGCCGAACCTCTATAAATCATACGATATCCCTATCAAAACACAAGTGGAAATCCCGACCGGAGTCTTTGTGCACCTTCAGCCCTCACCACATTCCCGCAGTTAATAGTTTCTCGGCTCGATGCGGGTTCGGATGGCAACTCTTTCTTGCGTGTGCGGTCCTGCTTTATGAGCAAGAGCAGAGGGAGCCTTCCGGCTCCCCTTTGCTTGGATTGTATGTGCGGCGTTAGGAGAGGTGGTTCAAATGCCTTGCCGCAGCGAGTTCCGGTTGGTCGTGCCCTACTTGGCGAGTATGGTTTCGAGTTTCGACAGCCGCGCCGATGATTCTTTGTTTTGGCCGGCCAGAGCCGATAATTCTCTGACTTGTTCCTTCAAGGCCGATAACTCTTTGTGTTGCTCCTTCAAGGCCGATAACTCTTTGTTTTGCTCTTTGACTTGCTCCTTCAGGGCCGATAAGTCTTTGTCTTGCTCCAGAATCCGGCGCTGCTGCTTTTGCACCTCGTTAAGAAGCATGGCGTTAACGAGATGATAATAGACCGACTGGGGTTGCCCGGTTTTTGGGCGTACTGCACCAAATCGGGATAAACTTCGGCAACCTCTTCGGCGATGAGTCCATACTGCTTTGTGCGCGGCCCATTGGCGTATTCTGGCTTGTAATGGAATGCTACCGGCCTGAGTTTCATGAGGCCGCTGCTCGCATCGCCCATATCCTCGATGTCCTCCTTGTAGCGGCGCGATGAGGTCTGAATTCCAAGCTGGCCGGTGTAGGGATCCACATAAACAGCACTTCCGGTAACTCCAGTGCCGGATATACCGCCAATGAATGTTTGAGTCTGATCGTGGCCGATCCTGATTGTGTAAGACTCGTCTGCCGTTGCCGGGGATATGCCCGCACCGATATAAATGTTGTCACTGCCCGCAAAAATCTCACCGAACGCATAAGAGCCCGCCTGATAGCCTAAGGCGGTGTTGAAGCTGCCGGTGGTGTTGGTTGGAGAGCGCCGACTGTCCGATGGCACCAGCGAAAAGAGTGCGCTGGAAGTTATCAGAAGGTATTTTATGCCGTACGGGCCTTGCTGATAACGATGGCATCCGGAATGAATTCAATCGGAGGGGTTGAGGGAATTTCAATGGATTGCTTTTTCCTGCCGGCTCCTTTGTTGGTTCTAAGTCTTCTCCTCTATGTGGACGAGCCGATGGAGGATGAGCGCAACGGACTCGGAAGGAGAGGAGAATGCGCACACCTCTTAATGAAAAATTCGCAGGGATAAATTTTTTCGATTTCTGCGACTCGGACGGAAGATGTTTTATCCGCTGCTGAGCGCCTTGCGGAATGCGCCCCAATGTACCCGGACAGATCGTGCGCCGGCCATATCGGTATTTCTTATATAGGCAAGGAGTCTGGACTTTCGCGGAGCCTTAGCTGGCGGCTGCATCGAGGAAATCTTCGAGATTAATCTATGATTGGCATTCCCCTTATATCAGAAAACTCTTATTGGTTGCACATTCGATTAATAAATCGAATGCTTTTTCAGCGATTGAGGTTGTTCCGGGAAGTTTTTTAGGGCAGAATCCGACCAAAATGCAGTTCGGATGCATGGTGCACAACTTGATGCGTTATTCCGGGCTAAAGCGTGGCCAGATCGGGATCTCTGCTGAAAAGAGTTGGGGTAGATCTCAACGCGGATTCCTCTCACCCTAAATGGCGCAAGTATTGATGCGGATCAAGGTTTAAAATTGATGATGCCGAATACTCAAATATATAAGTATTCCTTTCGAGGTTCGCCATCGTGCGGCGCTACGGTTGGCCGAGCGCTATAGATGGGAATGTTGCGTCGAATCCGTTGCTCAAGTGTTAGGCGAGTGGTCAACAAGAAGCAGAAAAGTTTGGAAAACGAGCTAATTTGTTCGCCTCTTCGACAAGAAGCGATTCTCCTGATTATGCCTCCAACATACATGATTATGCGTCGATTCGACCTCATACGGAGTTGCATTCGAGATGATCGCAAGGCGGCGAGGAGGAGGCGACGCAGGCGTACACCATAGTACATCGAGGAGCCGGCGACGAAGCCAACGCAGTCAGCGCTTGAATGTGACTTCGTATCAACTACCGATGCAGATGATAAACATTTGTGCCCACAGGAAAATCGCAATGTTGATTTACTTTCTAATTGAAGGCGATGATGAGACAATTAAGAGATACATTCAGTCACCATACGGCTCTCAATGCGTTCACGGAGTCATACCGCTATTCTATAGAAAGCTGATTAACAAGGCCACAGAAGAAAAGGTAATAAAAGAGCTGTGGCGGCAAGTGATGAAGAAGCTTAGCCGTGAGATTGCAAGGAGTTGGCCGTGGGAATTTGGAATTCATCCGGCTGGAAAAGTTAAGATGCTTGCCCGCAGCATCTACCGATATTTCCATGCAAATGGACATGTGCCCGAAGGTCTCTACGTTTTTGCTGATCTGGAACGATTGTCTGATGAGGCTCTCACAAAAGCTGAAGCAGCCAGGACCATTATTGCGGAATCAGGATCAGCGGTACGCTTACTCAACAGTCCGGCGCATACGATGCGGAGGTACGATGTCCTGCGCACTCTTTATGAGCATGGGATCAACGACTTCAATGTGTATCGGTGGAGCGACGGAGAATGGCCCTTGAAATACCCGGTATTTCTACGATACGATAATGATCATGCAGTTCTGTCAACAGTATTGATTTCGTCCAGGGAAATACTGGATTATGCACTCCGCCATTTAGAGGAGAGTGGCGGCCTGTCAGAGCACTTGCTTATCACCGAATTCTGCGATACCGCCGACCGGCATGGGATTTATAGAAAGTACTCTGCCTTTGTGGTCGGGAATCGGGTCTTTGGGAGGAATCTTTGTTTCAGCAAGCGCTGGATGGTGAAGAGAGCATCGGAAATGAAAGCCGGGGAGCTTCTGGTTCACAAAGAGATGCTGGTTGAAGAAGAAGATTATGTTAAGACGAATCCGCATGCTGATATCCTGAGAAAGATTTTCTCGTTAACAAGGGTCGAATATGGTCGAATAGATTACTCGATGCTGGGTGATGCCATTCGAGTGTGGGAGATAAATACGAACCCGCATATCACCTATGATGGGGAAGAGCGAGCGGGGCCGCGCAGGCCGATTTTCGATTTAGTAGAGCAAACAATGTTGTCCGCTTTGACGGGTATGACCTCCAAATAGTGAACCGGCTTGCCGTTGCGGCCCGTCTCATTTTGAGTGAGGACCCTGCGGGCAAAGCGGAAGTCCGCTTATCGAACCCTTTTTTCAGATGGAATCCGACCCCCGAATGCGGTTCGGATACATAGCACACAACTTGATGCATATTTGCTGATTGTGATTTTCGTCGGGACTCAATTCAAGCCAACACCGGAGGATTATCAATGGGCAGACATTTCCCTGGCCTTTCGGGAAAAGCAACCGCTAAGGAACGACGGCCTGGCGGGTCCCTCAGGATATGCATTGCCACCCCTGAAATCGCCGGGCTGACCAGGAATGGAGGAATCGGCACTACATACGGCAATCTGGCACTTACTCTTGCCGCTGCAGGTCATGAGGTCACAGTACTATACCTGCTTCGGGGCAGTGAACGTGGAATAAGCGAGGAGCCGGTTGTAGATTCGTATAAGATGCACGGGATCCAACTGCTTCGCTTACCGCAAGAAGGGCCGTCGCGGTTTATAGCTACCGGAGTCGCAGCTATATCCTATTTGACTTATCGATGGTTGAAGCAACGAGATTTTGACGTGATTCATTTCCCCGAATGGATGGGGCTGGGCTATTACAGCATACTTGCAAAACATCAGGGATTGGCTTTCCTGGACTCTACCATAGTTGTCGGCCTTCATAGTCCCACTGCCTGGGATACAACGGGAAACCTGGAGTTCCCTGGAAGTGTCGATGTTCTGGAACGTGAGTTCATGGAGCTCAAAAGCGTCGCCTATGCGGATGTCCTCTTCAGCCCGACCAAGTATATGATTTCCTGGGCGGCCGATGAGGGCTGGGAACTGCCCGAGCGAGCATATGTGCAACCCCATATACTACTTGATCAATTCATTGAAGAGGTCAACCCGGAAACCGTCAAAATCAAAGAGCTGGTTTTTTTCGGCAGACTTCAAAAACGAAAGGGCCTTGTTCTGTTCTGCGATGCTCTGGACCTCATTGCGAAAAATGGAAAGGTCACGCCCGTACCGGTGACATTTTTGGGAAAGCAAGTGACATTGGATGGGCGCAGCAGCAAGGAATACATCAGGGAACGCGCGCGACAATGGCCTTTCCCGATCCGCATCATAAGCGATCTTGACCGCGACGGCGCTTTGGCCTACCTCAAGGAATGCGGACGGCTGGCGATCATTGCCTCACTAATTGAGAACTTTGCGCATACCGTGCAGGAATGCTGCGGAATGGGAATTCCTTTCCTGGCAAGCGCGGTAGGTGGAATTCCGGAACGCATCACCCCTGAAGACCGCGAGAGGGTCTGTTTCGTTCCCCGTCCCGGGGACCTCGCCAGGCGGCTCGTTGAGGCCCTGGGAGAAGGAGTCGCCCCGACACGGTCGGCAGTTGATTTCAAATCAAACAGAAAGATATGGGCAGACTGGTATGAACCCCCGGAAAAAGACCGGTCCGCACCCCTCGTGAAGGAAAACGGGATTGGCGATAAGCCCTTAAGCTATCCCCTGGTCAGCGTCTGCCTCACCACCTTTAACCGGCCCGGCCTGTTGGCCCAGGCGTTAGAGTCGCTGCGCCGTCAGGACTACCCCAACTTTGAAGTGCTGCTTGTGGATGATGGAAGTGATGAACCTGAGGCCCTGGCTTTACTGGAGCAGCTCGAACAGGAATTTAAGACCAGAGGGTGGCGGATCATTCGGCAGGAAAACAAGTATGTCGGCGCAGCCCGCAATACCGGGGCAAGGCATGCGCATGGAGAGTACCTGCTGTTCATGGATGATGATAACTATGCTGTGCCACATGAGATTTCCACGTTCGTGAGAGCTGCCGCGTATTCCGGGGCCGACATCCTTACCTGTGCGCTGAAGCATTTCACCGGCAGCGCCGCGCCATTGCCCCATTTTCAGGACCCCGGCAGGGTTTTTTTGCCGTTGGGCGCAGCCGCAGACGTTGGAGTGGTAAGAAATTGCTTCGGAGATGCCAATGCGCTGGTGCGACGATCAACTTTCGAGCAGTTGGGCGGGTTCACCGAAGATTACGGTTTCGGGTGGGCGGACTACGAATTCTTCGCGCGCGCCATTCTAAGAGGCGCCAGTCTTGAGGCGGTGCCCGAAGAGCTCGTTTGGTACAGGGTCCAGCATGGGAGTATGGATCGAACTACTCCCCTGGACGCCAATATTTTCCGCTGCGCCCGCCCCTACCTGGAAGCGCTGTCTCCTGATTTGCGCGGCATCATTCGCCTCCTTCAGGGCTATCATCAGTCAGTAAAACTGTTGAATTCGAGGTCCTGGTCCTCGTTTAGGCCAATTCGCAGTTTTATGCGGCGCTGCCGATCTATTAAGAGCTCTGCAACATGGCACGTGAGCAAATCTTTGCGAGCGCTCAGGAAATTGGTCAAGGGATGTTGTGTATTTTGAAATTGTTTTTGCCGTTAAACTGAAAAACGCAGAGACAACGCCTTCATCCACCGAGTTAAAGTCAGCTTAGCATTACCGGGCAAGGCCGAACATCTTCCAGCTTAAGCTCTCTCTCCTATCTGGCGTTCCGGAGGAACCCGTCTCTCCGGTTAACAAATTCAGATCGTACTCGTTCCCGGGTTTTTGCGAAATAGGCACATTTAACGTAGATTTTTCTAGTCGGACCTAGATTCTATGCGGGTTTACGCCCCTCCAGTCCAGTCAAAAGTCAAAAAACTGTAGGCACACGACTATCACTTTTTTTCTCGACGCCATTGAGTGGCACATGCTAATCGAGTAGGCATGTATCTACGAACTACAAAACGCAAAAACAGAGATGGATCGGTTGTCGAGTACTATCAGCTTGCCCACAATGTGCGCCATGCTGAGACTGGAAGCCCCGTCGCCGAGATTATCTA
>JBEKXG010000015.1:0-19593 GCA_049512295.1 Syntrophobacteraceae bacterium | reverse complement strand
TGGTCGATGGTCAGTTTCGGCAGCCGGTCGAGCATCGTCTCAGTGAGTTCTTGGGCAAGGTCCAGTGTGACCGGAACGCCCAGTATATTTGATTTGGCGATTATACCTATAAGGCAGCTCTCAAGTTGCCGAATGTCCCCGGTCACCCGCTCGGCCATGTATTGGATCACTTCCGGAGGCAGATGGGCGTTTTCCCCATGGGCTTTCTTTCGAAGAATCTCTATCCTGGTTTTCAAGTCCGGAGGTCCGATGGGCGCAACCAGGATGCCGTTCAGTCTCGACTGCAATTCATTGGTAAGTTTCGGAATGTCTTTTGGAAAGGTATTCCCGGTGTAAAGAATCCTCTTCCCGCGATCCATCAACTCATCCAGGGTATAAACCAATTCGTTCTGGACTTTTTCCTTGCCGCTCAGAAATTCCACTTTTTCGAACAGGAGCACATCGCATTCGGTACGAAACTTTACTTTGAAATTTTCAATGTTCCCGTTCTTAAGTGAATAGATCATCTCATTGGCGAACTGCTCCGCTGTTACATAATGGACCCTCAAATCGGGCGCTTTCCGGCAGATATAGCTGCCGACCGCATGTGAGAGGTGACTTTTCCCCAGCCCCGTTTCGGAAAGAATATAGGCCGAATTGTTGTAAAGCTGCTGCCCGCGCGCCATGCCCTGGGCGGTGGCGAAAGCAAGTTGATTTGAGGTCCCCACCACAAACTGGTCGAAAGTGAATCGGGGATTGAAAACCGGTCCCACCCTCTTGATAAGGTCGCTCATTACAATCTGCTGTGGAGGTTCTGCTCGGGGCACATAACCTTGCACTTCCTCCGGGTCAGGCCCGCCATTAAGAGTCTGATACTCCAATCGGCGCACCAGCGGGAAAAACTCCTGCACAGCGGCCAGCAGCTTAAGCTCCAACTTCTCCCTTATCCACTCGATGTGAAACCGGTTTTTGCACCCCAGCGCTACTGTTTCATTTTCCAGCCCCAGGAATTCAATTGATGAGACCCAAAGATCGTACTGCCCCCTTGACAGGCTTGACTGAAGCTTTCTCTTGATTTCCCGCCAATTCTGCTCCATAATTTTCTTGCCCGTTCCCCGAAAAAAACAATAGCGATCTGATGCAGGGCACAAGCACCCCCCCAGCGCGTGCGCCCCTTCGTGCAAAACTCCTGATGCTGAAATGAAATGGAATAGAAAGATTTGTGCCCTGGAAAGAAACTAACATTAGCCCCCAAATTGTGGAGATCACTTTTAGTTAATGTTGCTCGACTCGTCAAAGCTGATCTTCCGAGTTTTGGGCGAGAAACACGAAAGCGGAGGAAAGGAAAAAATCCGTCAGGATGAACGCATGTTAGACCGCGCTGACATCTAAGTCTCTGAAATGAAAGGAAGTTTTTTGGAAAATCTTTTCCCTGTAATATCAAAGGCATCCGCCAATCCCGTTCGGCATTCGCAAAAGCAGCATTGTTGGAATCTTTCTTTTTCTCTCTTTTTCGTAAGAATTCATGAAAAGCGCACTCGAAAAAAATTGACCCCGTGATGGGGGACGATTCCTCAAACCGAGTGCGAGTAATTAATTCCACTTCGAATCAGTCACTATTATTACGGCCGCTTTTTACTGATTGACGCATGCCTGCCAGGTTTTCTATAATCCGGCTCAGTAATCGCTTGTGGGGATTTTGTCTCGAGTTTCGACCCTTCCTGTCCGAACCAACGGGTGATTTAGCGCCTGCAGGAGATGATCCATGTCCGGAAGATTTACCAGTTTCTGCCGGTTTTTTCCGCTTTTGGCCGTTTTCCTTCTGATTTCTGTCGTCTGTTCCGGTGGCTTGAAGGCCGGGCAAGCGGCGTCAACTCTGATCCATGATCCGGTAGTTGCCGGGACATGGTATCCGGCAACGGCTTCGGAATTGAGAAAACAGGTCGAAGAGTATTTAAGTCAGGTTCCCGCGCGCGATGCAAAGGGCCGGATAGCTGCAATCATTGCGCCCCATGCCGGCTACGTTTACTCAGGCCTGGTTGCCGCCCATTCCTTCAAAGCCATCCAGGGACAAAAGTTCGATTCGGTCATCGTAATTGGTCCGAGCCATTTTGTGCCGTTTAGAGGGGTCGCTACCTACGACTGCGCCGGATTCCGCACTCCACTCGGGGTCATCGCGCTTGACAGCGAACTGATTGCCGCTCTGATGAAGCGCGAACCACGCATAAGGGACCTGCCGGACGTTTTTCGGCAGGAACATTCTCTGGAGGCTGAGCTGCCTTTCCTCCAGGTCGTTTTGCCCGGTTTCAAGCTCGTTCCGCTTATGATGGGAGATCCCGATATTACCACATGCCGCTGGCTGGCGGAGGCAATAGTCGAATGCACAAGAGGCAAATCGGCGCTGATAGTGGCCAGTTCCGACCTCTCCCATTATCACTCTTACGATGTTGCGGTTGAGATGGATCAGCAACTGCTGCAGAAAATCCGGGCGATGGATGCCGAGGGGGCCGATCAGTGCCTGGAGAACCGAAAATGCGAGGCCTGCGGCAGGGGACCGATAATTACGGCAATGCTTGCCGCAAAAAAGCTCGGGGTTGACCGGTGCGATATACTACGTTACGCGAACTCGGGGGATGTTACCGGAGTGAAAATGTCTCCCGGGGGCGTTGTCGGGTACGGCGCCGCTTGTTTTTCGATGCCTTCCGCAGGCAGGGACAGGGACGAAGCGGAGAAGAAAAAGGCCGGAATCGACCTGGGCCTGAGCAAAGAGGAGCGGGCGGAGCTTCACTCGATTGCCAGAAAGGCGATAGAAGCCAGACTCACCTCGAGCGCATCCACTTCGCGGGCGCCGGAGAAGGATTTCCCGAAGCTGAAAGAACCCCGGGGGGCGTTTGTTACTCTACATAAGAAAGGGACGCTGCGCGGCTGCATCGGGCAGATCGTTCCCAGAATGCCTCTTGCGGAAGCGGTCGCAGCAATGGCCGAAGAAGCTGCGTTCCGCGACCCTCGGTTTACGCCGGTCCGCTTCGACGAATTGAACGATCTGGAGATCGAGATTTCGGTGCTCACTCCTCTGCAAAGGATCCACTCCACAGATGAGATACAAGTCGGAAAGCACGGAATCGTGATAGTCAGGGACGGATCGATGGGCCTCCTGTTGCCTCAGGTAGCAACAGAGTACGGGTGGGACAGGACCGAGTTTCTGGAACATTCCTGCCTGAAAGCCGGCCTGTCCAGAGATACATGGAAGGACAAGCAAACCGAGATTTATATATTTTCGGCCGATGTTTTTTAGAAAAGGATGCGGGGACAAAATGGATGGAAAAAAGAACGCTGCCGATCTCGGCAATTTGGACAGGCGGAGTTTTCTGAACGGTTGTTTCCGTTGCGCTCTGCTGTGCGCAGGGTCGCAGGTTCTTCCATTTAGCGTTCTCGCCTCTCGGTCCGACGCCCAGGAAATCAAAAAGGGCCTTCTCGGCCCAAGGCTCTCGCCCTATTTCACTCCACTTGCGGATAAACGCGTTCGCTGCGGGCTGTGCCCGCGTCAGTGCGAGACCGGGGACGGAGAACGCGGGTATTGCCGGGTCAGGGAAAACAGGGACGGGAAATATTATTCCCTCGTTTTCGGAAATCCGTGCGCAGTGCATATTGACCCGGTTGAAAAGAAGCCCTTTTTTCACGTGCTGCCGGCCACCCGGTCGTTTTCCATTGCCACGGCGGGGTGCAACATCGACTGCAAATTCTGCCAGAACTGGGAAATTTCGCAGGCCAGCCCGGATAACACCCTGAACTACGAGCTGTCTCCCGAACAGGTGGTCGGCAGCGCCTCGCGTTATGAATGCGCCTCGGTAGCCTCCACCTACGTCGAGCCCACCATTTTCATGGAATATATGATTGAAATAGGAAAGCTGGCCAGGAAAAACAAAATCCTGAACGTGATGCACTCAAACGGCTACGTCAACCCGAAACCGCTCGAGGACCTGTGTGACTCGCTGGACGCGGCCTGTATAGACCTGAAGGGTTTTACCGAAGACTACTACAGGGAAATTACCGAGGGGACCCTCGGACCCGTCCTGGATACGCTGAAACACCTCAAGCGCCGGGCCATACACACCGAAATAGTCAATCTGGTGGTTCCCGGCAAAAATGACGATGTCGATAAAATCGGGGCAATGAGCCGGTGGATCAGGGATGAACTGGGACCGGATGTGCCCCTTCACTTCTCGAGGTTCTACCCTCTCTACAAACTGAAGAGCGTCGAACCTACCCCCGTATCCACCCTGGAGGCGGCCTGGAAGAATGCCAAGGACCAGGGCCTCAACTTTGTCTATATCGGAAACATTCCAGGCCACCCGGCGGAGAATACCGTTTGCCCGGGGTGCAAAAAACCGGTAATCACGCGCACAGGATTCAGCGTAACCTCGATTTCTCTCAAAGATGGCAAATGCGCCGGATGCGGCCGGGAAATACCCGGAGTCTGGCGCGCAGCCTGATGTGAAACCGATTATTGCCGTCTGCGCCAAGCCCAAAGGCACTGGACCAATTCTTTCTTCTCGCCTGGATTTTATCCTGCTCACCCTGTCCGATTATTAAAAAGAGTGGCGGAAGCCGCCATGCAGACAATCCCAAGTATCAAAAAGGTATTTGGAATTCCAAGAACGGGCAGGAAAAAAAGAGACCCGGTCACGGCCCCCACTGAGGCCCCGATCAGGTCGGCTGCATAAAGACCCGCCCCCGGCGCCTTCTCACTGGCCGCAACCGCAGCGCAAAACTGTCCGCCGCCAAACATCCCGGCCAGGAAGGCAAGCGCCGAAAACATGAGGAGCATATAATCATGCCCCAGGTTGTCTATCAGGGTATTTCGAAAAACGGAGAATAACAGGTAAAGCACTCCGAGATAACCGGCAAGACCTGTCTGGATCAGGAAAAGACGCATGGCCCGCCCCCCCGGTAAAGTCCCTGCAAGGGCGCTCCCGGCGGCCAAGCCGGTCATGAAAAGAGAGATGATCAGGGCCATCTGCTTGTAGACGGAACCCTCAACTATCTGATAAATAAGTACAAGCGCCACTTCGACAACTATCAGCACCCCTCCGCAGACCCCCGTGTTCAAGGCGACCGTTGCGCTGAAGCCGCCTTTTGCACGTATCACAAAAACAAACACTAAGAAAACCACCCCGAAGCCCGCAAGCGCGGAAAAAGCGGAGCCCCGCCAAATAAATCCGAGAAACCGGTCAGCCGCCGGATGAAGCTGAGCGCCCCACAAACCTAGTCCATAGAGGTAACAGACCGGCTCGAAATCCCTGTTTATCTTCGCCGGGGGGCCTTCACGGATGATCGACTCCATGTACGCCAACCGGATGGGGTTAAAGAGGTCCAGAAGGTAGTAGTCCCGCACGTACCTGAGGTCGAGGTTGCGCGAGCGCATGCGGTCGATCAGCACCTGCGGGTCCCTGGCAACCCCTGCGCCATCCTGTGATGCCATGAAACGGGCGTTCTCGCCGGGCAGAATCAGCACATACCCGAAGACCTCCCGCAAAGTCGCGTGAAGTGATTTCAGCAAAAGAGCCTCCCTCGGTCCGACTATGTCAGGCGCCGCAGGGATACCGAAGGAAAACAGGCCCCCGGGGTTCATCAGCGACTTTATACCGGAAAAGAACTCCTCTGTGTAAAACCGGTTCATCTCGGCATTTACAGGCTCCCCCGCGCTAAGAAGAATTACATCGTAGCCGATTCCCGCGCCCCTTTTGAAACGCTTGGGGTCCATGTGCCAGACGCGGACTCGCGGGTCGTTCAGAATTTCCGTTTGGGCAGGGGGCAAAACCGCCGTCGTGAATGCCGTAATCCCGGCATCGGGCTGAACGCAGTCAACATTCGTTATGCCGGGATGCTTCACAATCTCACCCAACAACTCCGGTGAATAATCCCCGATCACAAGGACCTTCCCCGGACCGGGGTGCTCGAGAAGCGGCACATGAGCAGCAGGCTCGGCGCTTTGCGGGTCCGGGCTGGAAAAGAGCCACAATCCGTTTGAAAACAGCGAGAATTGATCTGAACTGGATAGAAATACCAGATTGTGGTAAGGAGTGTCCCTCGATTGACAGAAGCTCTTTCCCCACTGCATACGGCGCGTCAGCAGGTCCACCCTGTCCGGGTAACTAAAAAGGATACATGCTGCGCCAACGATTATCCCCAAAACCAGCGAAAAGAGAACCTTTCCGGGGTATTTCCACCCTGCGCCGATCGCCAGGGAAGCGGCAAGCAGAACGCAAACCAGCGCAAGGCTCCCGGCAAACGAAGGGTAAAGCGGAAGGAGGATGAAATAGAATACCAGTCCACCGGCGCCGGACCCGAGAGATTCAGCCAGGTAGACGAAAATCGATCTTTGCCCGCCTTTTGAGCCAAAGCGGGAAAGTTCCCATGCAGCGGCAAACAAGCCGCCGGAGAAAAAGCAGACTGGCGCCGTCGCGCAGAACCCGATTACCAGCATCATGCCCGGCGAAAGAAGCTCTCCTGACGGGATCGACCACAACGCCCTTGCAGCCCGAATCCAGACTATTGTCGCCGGCAGAGCGGCGCAGAAGACTGCGAAACCTGCAAGCATAACTCTAAAGTCCGGGGGGTTTTTTCTGCAGATGCGCCCGGTCAGGCCGCTTCCCGCCGCCGTACACAGAAGCCAGCACGCAAGGATAAGCCCGGTTGAAAGCTCGTTCCCGTAAAAGATAACGAGCAATTCGCGAATCACCAGTATCTGCCCTATAGAAGCGGCAAAACCGGCCATAAAGATCAGTACGGCTATCCGGACCGCCATACGTAAGTTCTTCCCATGTCGTTCCAGATAAGGGGGACTTCAAGCCCATTCCCCCGGGAGCTGTACAGGGTTTCCGGAAGGAAACCGGCAGAAGGCACCGGTAATCAGGTGTTATCACAAAAGCTTTGGAAATTCAAAATTCTTCAGGCTCCGCCATGTGGCGCCTTGCGCGCTAACTGGCGATGGATTCGAAAGCAGGAAAGCATTCAGGGGGAGAAAAGTGAGCGGCCCACAGATTTCAGATACCCCGCGAGCATCACTTCTGTGACTGTTGGGGAGGTTTCAATGTCTAATTTCTCGCGACCGCTCAGCCAGCTTCTTTTCAAAACCGATCATTACTAAAAAACCGGCCAGAAACAGGGCGCAGATCCCCTGGATGGGATGCTCGGCGATCAGGTGGAAACCGGCGCATCCGATTACAAGCCCCGAAACGATCTGAATTATACCACTCATGTCAGACCTCCTTTGTCCAAAATAATAAGCAAGTTCTGTTCCAATCAGGGCTACAGACTTCGACACCCGGGCGGACCGCTGCTCCCGTTCTTCTATGAGTATCCTAAACTGTATGGATTCCTGCACTACACTGTATGGATTTCGACACTAAATTAATTTGATCCGAAGTTTGACGATATTTCATAAAATTGTCGAAACAAGGGGAAAGAATTCGCTCAGATGAGAATGCAGACCAGGGCAGTGCCCGAACCGGCCGGAAGATTCAGTTGCGAGGTGGCGAGATACACCGGCGCCCGGGCCAAGGTTTGCGGCCGATCTGCTGGACAGAAGTTTAACTGTGGAGGAGCAGCCCTTTTCCGAGTGACCGGTTACTCAGGCATATACGGCAAACCTTCCAGCGAGGGCTGAAGGTCTTTCACTATCGCTTCGAGCGTCCGCCGGAGGTCTTTTTCGGGGCAAATCCTTACCTCACCGGTTTGCCTTGTCTTTATTTCGACGTCTCCGGTCTTCTGGAGTTTCTGGCTGACCACTATCCTTACCGGGATTCCAATAAGGTCAGCGTCTTTGAGCTTTACGCCAGCCGATTCGTCCCGATCGTCATGGAGGACTTCATATGTGGCGCTGAGCTCGGAGTAGATGCGTTCGGCCGTTTCCAGAATCTCCGGCTTCCTGCCAAGCGGAGATATAACGATGTGAAAGGGAGCGATGGTAAAGGGGAACTGCATCCCGGAATCATCGTGCCATCTTTCGACAACCGAGGCCATCAGCCGTTCGACCCCGATGCCGTAGCACCCCATCACCACCCGGTTCTGCTCTCCGGAGCTGTCCAGATAGGTTACGTCCATTGAATCGGGGGCCGTGTATTTGGTCCCGAGCTTGAAAGTGTGCCCCAGTTCGATTCCGCGCCGTATCTCCAGGTGAGCGCCCCCGCACGCGGCGCACATGTCGCCTTCGCGCACTTCCGCAATATCGGCGGCCTCGGTCAGTTCGAAGTCCCGGCCGGGAAGCACGTTTCTGTAATGCATATCCGGCTCGTTAGCCCCGGCGATATAGAGAATCCGGTCGGTTATCGAAGTGTCCAGCACGGTTCGGATACCTTTCACACCGACGGGTGCAAGAAAACCGGCGTGGAGTCCCTTCTCCGACAGTATCTGCTCCGGCGCATAGTCAAGATGGATGGCCTTGAGGTGGTTGGCAAGCTTGGTGGCAGATACGTTGAAGTCTCCCCGAATGACCGCCAGCACAAGGTTTGAGTCGGCAACATAGGCGACTGTCTTCAAAAAATGTTCTTCGCGGGAGTCGAAGAATCGCATCAGGTCGGCGATCGTTTTCACGCCGGGCGTATGGACCTTATCCATTGGAACAGGCATATCCACGGGCAAGCCTCGCGCTGGTTTTATTCCGACCGCTTTTTCAGTGTTCGCCCTGTATCCGCAGCCGGGACATACGACAAAGCGGTCCTCGCCATTTGAGGATTCGAGCATAAACTCATGTGAACCGGTCCCACCCATAATTCCGGAATCGGCCTCTATGGGGACCGAAAACAGCCCGCAACGGCCGAATATACGAAGATAGGCGTTGAATATTTTGGGGTAGTAGATGTCCAGGTCGCCAAAGTCGCGGTGAAAGCTGTAGGCGTCTTTCATGAAGAATTCGCGCACCCTGAGCAGACCCGCGCGCGGGCGGGCCTCGTCGCGAATCTTCGTCTGAATCTGGTAGAGCATCACCGGAAGATCACGGTAGGAGCGCACGAACTGCTTTGCTATATCGGTTACGACTTCCTCGTGAGTCATGGCCAAAACAAATTCACGGTCCCTCCGGTCCTTGAACCGGATCAGTTCCTCGCCTATATCGAAATAACGGCGCGTTTTTTTCCATAACTCCGCCGGGTTGACGACCGGCATGGTAAGCTCGAGGCCGCCGATTGCGTTCAGTTCTTCGCGCATGATCTGCCTGATTTTTTTGGTTACGCGATGTCCGAGCGGCAGGAGCGAATAGAGCCCTGCGGCTACGGAATATATGAAGGAGCCTCGAAGAAGGAAGACATGGGACGCAGTTTCGGCCTCCTTGGGCGCTTCGAAAAGGGTATGAATGAAGGCTTGCGAGTAACGCATTTTTTGACCTCGTCATGTTTGATGTACACCGGGCGATCCCGATCTTCAAGCTCCGCGAGGTGTGGATACTACCATTTATCCATTTGGAGTCTCAACACTTGTTTTGCGTTAAGAAAATACTCCACGGCTTCACTCAATTTCGCTTTGCGGTTGTTCATCATCTTGCTTATTATATTTTCTGAATGTTCGCATCTACTCGATGTCCCGGCGAGTTTTGCGGGACATAACAGAAGGGGAGGCTAGTGTGGCGGAGAGCGGTAAAAAGGATTTCCTTGATGAACTGAAAGCCATGAAAGAGCGGATGGAAGCCCTTTTCATGCGTAATTTCGACCCCGGGGCAGCCGAGAAAGACAAGCCGCGGGGTTCTGAAGACTGGGTCCCAATGAGCGATATCGTCGATTGCGGAGAGGAACTGGTCTATACGATCGATTTGCCCGGAGTTATGGAACATGACATTCAGGTTGAGTGCAAGGCCGATCGGCTGTGGGTTTCGGGACTGAGAAACAATGACCTTCCGCAAGGGGAAGCTTTTCGCGTCGAGAGGCCCAAAGGCGCATTTTCACGGGTCTTCAAATTTCCCTGCCCGGTGGATGAAGACCGAATTCGAGCCGAGTTCAAAAAAGGCGTGCTCAGGATTACCGTCCCCAAGAATTCCCCCGAATGCCGCACGCAGAGAATAACGGTGCGTGAGGTTGAGTAACAGGAACGGTTTCCAAACTCCATTGCGCTGTCTCATGGCGCTGGCGCACCGCCAAAGGTGAGAATTCTTCCCCCAAAATGCTCTTTTTTTTGACACCGACGCAAATTTTCGTTACAGGTATAGGGAAGAATCCGGCTTCCCAAATCCAACCGGCCAATCATTCCTCGATCTTTTTGATGGAAAAGTTGTAAGGGTATCCTTGCGCCTGGATTGGGCGGACAATGCGGCTTGAAGGAAAGACAAAGATATGGCGAATGTAATTATAGTAGGCACTCAGTGGGGCGATGAAGGAAAGGGCAAAGTTGTCGATCTGCTTGCGGAGAGAGCGGATCTGGTCGTCCGGTTTCAGGGCGGAAACAACGCCGGACACACCCTGGTCGTAAACGGGAAGAAGCATATCTTCCACCTGATCCCCTCCGGAATCCTTCATCGGGGCAAATTGTGCGTGATCGGAAACGGAGTGGTGCTCGATCCCGGCGTGCTGATAGGTGAAATGGACCGTCTCGAGGAATGGGGTCTGCCCGTAACGCCCGATAACCTGCTGATCAGCCTTTACACGCATGTCATCATGCCCTATCACCGTGCGCTCGACCTGGCCCGCGAAAAGAGGAAGGGCAGCACTGCGATCGGCACCACCGGCCGGGGGATCGGCCCATGCTACGAAGACAAGGTGGGCCGTGGCGGAATTCGGGTTCACGATCTTCTCGACCGTGCCGTGTTTCGGAAAAAGCTGGCGCGAAACATCGAGGAGAAGAATTTTCTGCTCCTGAATTTTTTTGGAGAAAAGCCTTTGGATCCATCGGGGATCGAGGACGAATACCTCGCCTATGGGGAACGGCTCCGTCCCCTCGTAGGAAACGTTTCGCAACAGCTTCACAACGCATGCGAGCAGGGCCGCAACATTCTTTTCGAAGGAGCCCAGGGCACTCAACTGGACATTGATCACGGCACATATCCTTACGTAACCTCGTCCAATACCGTTGCCGGCAACGCCTGCTGCGGAGCTGGAATCGGGCCAACCCGCATAGACAGGGTGCTCGGCGTAGTCAAAGCGTACACAACGCGCGTGGGTAGTGGGCCGTTTCCATCCGAACTTCTCGACGAAACCGGAGAGCGCATCCGGGAAATCGGGGGGGAATTCGGGGCCACCACTGGGCGGCCGCGCCGCTGCGGCTGGCTGGACATGGTAGTCGTAAACAGCTCCGTCAGGCTGAACGGTCTCAGCGGCCTGGCAATCACCAAGCTGGACGTTCTTACCGGTATTCCCAAACTCAAAATAGGAGTTGCCTACAACTGCCGGGGCAGCAGGCTCGATCTCATCCCTGCACCACTCGACGCCCTGGAGGAATGCGAGCCTGTTTTGGAAGAATTCCCCGGATGGGATGAAGACATCGCAGACGTGCGAAGGTGGGATGATCTTCCTCAAAATACCATAAGATATCTGAAGGCTATCGAGCAAATTTCAGGGGTTCCCATCAATATATTATCCGTCGGCCCCGGCCGTGACGCGACGATTGTTCTTAGAAACCCGTTTGCTGCCGGGGCATGAGATTAGAAATCAAAATCCTGCGAAGGCGGCAAGAGTTTTTCCAATTGCTCTATCAGCACTTCGGGAAGAAGCGTGTCGAATTTTACACTGACAGTACCATCTTCGAAGGGGTCGAAATGGACTGCGACGATTACTTCCCCGGTAGTATATCGACAGACACAGTTTCAGTTTCCAATCCGTCTTGAAGAACCGGCCCCCGGCCCGGTACTGAAAGATTAAAGAACTTTACCTGTTTGTCTGTTCGCAAGGCGGCTCTATTTCATTGTGTTCCCTCGACTTTCCATGGATAGTGGGTAAGCCGAACACCCAATTGATACCCTTGAAAATCCCCCTTCCACATTCAATTAAAATCCTCTATGTTAAATGTATAAAATGACTTAGAATAGAGACGCTGATTTTCGGGGTATTTTCCAGCGTCTCGGGGGGGGATTGCATTCTTCACTGGACGGGTGGGGAAAAATGTGTGAGGAAAAGAGAAAATTCAAGAGGTTTAAGGGCCAGGAAGGGGCATTCGCTGCTTTCATAAAGCCCAATGAACTCATTAACATGGGGCAAATCCAGGATATCAGCTTGGGCGGGCTGTGCGTCAGGTATTTGTCTACAAACAAGCGTGATGTGGATTACTCCGAAATAAAAATATTCGGCAGCAACGGCCGATTCATTCACCTGAACAGGGTTCCATGCAGAATTGTGTATGATTATGAAGTGCCTGAAGGCTCCTGGGAGCAGATCAGCACGAGGCGCTGCGGGGTGGAGTTCGAAAACCTGTCCGTCAAGCACCAGTTGATGCTACAGGAATTCATCGATTATTTTGCCTCCGATGAAATCCGGCCCGTGAATTCACTTGGCTGATTTCCTCTCCATATCCTTTACTCTTTTCTAAATCAAGCTGCCTGCAGAATCGTTTTCTTGCGCCTTCGAACCGGACTTGCCGGATTTGCCCGGCGCCGGTTCCCGCACTTTGAAGCCCCACCTTGAACGCCATTCGTTCTTGACATCAACTCCATGATAGCTATCTCTTAGGCTGTGTCCATCCGGATTTGCCTAAATATGTCGAAAAATCCCGATGAACTTCACACCTCGCGGAGCGTGGAGGAGGATTATTTTGCCCGTGAATTACTCCCTGAGCCTCAATGCAGACTTTATTGATTCGGAATATAAGAAATGGAAAGCGAACCCGGAGAGCGTCAGCCGCGAATGGCGGATTTTCTTCGATGGTTTTGAGCTGGCGGCGCGCCCCGAACAGGTGAGCGCGGGCTTTTGCGATAAAAACGAACTGCTGAGGCAGTGCAGCGTGCAGGAACTTATTTATCGCTACCGCGATCTGGGACACATTCTGACCTGCCTGGACCCACTGGCCAGGTGTTCCGACACGCATACGCTGCTGGCCCTTTCCGGTTTCGGTCTCTCCGAAGAGGACCTTGAGCGGCTTTTTTATGTCCCCGCCACACTGTTCCAGCAAGAGACCCCTCTGAGGCAGATCATATCGGCCCTTCGCGAGACCTACTGCAGTTCGATCGGCATTGAGTACATGCACCTCCAGGACCCGCATGAACGGCTCTGGCTGCAGGAACGCATGGAACCATCACGCAACAGGCCTCAGTTCAGCAGGGACGAAAAGCTCGCAATCCTCAATAAGCTCTGCCAGGCTACTCTTTTCGAGCACTTCGTCCACACCCGCTACGTTGGGCAGAAACGTTTCTCGCTCGAGGGAGCCGAGATCATCATACCGATGCTTGACACACTGATGCAGCATGCCTGGCGCGGAGGCTGCCGCGAAATCCTTCTGGGAACGGCGCACCGGGGGCGCCTGAATATACAGGTTAACGTTCTTAATAAGCTCTACGAACATCTTTTCTGCGAATTCGAGGAGCATTACGATCCAGAGTCCCTTTACGGGTCCGGAGACGTCAAGTACCACAGGGGATACATGGCCGACCTGCAAATGGGAGACTCCCGGCTCCGTGTATTACTCCCCAACAACCCGAGCCACCTGGAAGCGATTGATCCGGTCCTCGAGGGATTGGCATACGCAAGGCAGGAACAGCTTGGAGAAAGGGGCCGTCAACGGGTGCTTCCCGTTCTGATCCATGGGGATGCGGCCTTTGCGGGCCAGGGAGTTGTGACCGAAACCCTCAACCTGTCGCAACTGGAGGGCTACTCCACAGGAGGGACACTGCACATCGTCATTGACAACCAGATCGGGTTTACCACGCTTCCCGAGCACGCCCGCTCCACCCGGTATGCCACGGACGTAGCCAAGATGCTCATGGTGCCGATCTTTCACGTACACGGCGAAGATCCTGAAGCGGCGCTCCACGTGGTGAAACTGGCTTTGGACTACCGGACGGAGTTCGCAAAAGACATCGTAATCGACGTGGTTTGCTACAGGCGCTACGGACACAACGAGGGAGACGAGCCTTACTATACTCAGCCCGCAATGTATGCGAGGATCAAGGATAGGCCCCCTCTCTACAAGATTTATTTCACTTCTTTGAGAAAATCCGGGATTGCCTCGGATGAGGAATTGAACCGGTACGTCGAAGGCACAAACAAATGCATGGAACTCGCCTACTCGGCCGCCCACGACAAGCTCTGCAAAATGCCCGAGGAGAAGTTCTACGACGTTTGGCAGGGAATAAGCGGGCAGTATTCGCACGAAGCCGTTGAGACGGGCGTGAGCGGCGACAAGCTGCTGGAACTCGCGCGAAAACTGAATTCTTTCCCGGAAGGGTTTTCTGTTCACCCCCGCCTTATGCGCATACTGGAGAGAAGGCTCCGGAACGTTGAGAAGGCTCAGGGTATCGACTGGGCCAACGCCGAGGCCCTTGCCTTCGCCTCTCTCGTGGTCGAAGGCGCCCCGGTTCGCCTCAGCGGACAGGACAGCAGCCGTGGCACTTTCAGCCAGAGGCACAGCATCCTATACGACATCAACACTGAAGAACGATATACTCCTCTGAACAATCTCTCTGCCGGCCAGGCCCGGTTCATGGTTTACGACAGCATGCTCTCCGAGGAAGCCGTGCTGGCGTTTGAATACGGCTATTCGCTCACGACCCCCGACACTTTGACGATCTGGGAAGCCCAGTTCGGCGATTTCGCCAACAATGCCCAGCCGGTTTTCGATCAGTTCATCTCGAGCGCCGAGTCCAAGTGGCATCGGCTCAGCGGTCTGACCGTCCTTTTGCCTCACGCTTTGGAGGGACAGGGACCCGAGCACTCGAGCGCCCGTCCGGAGAGGTTCCTGCAGCTTTGCGCAGAAGATAACATCCAGGTTTGCTATCCGAGCACGCCCGCACAGTATTTTCACCTGCTCCGGAGACAAATGCGGAGAAATTTCCGCAAGCCCCTGATAGTCTTCACTCCCAAGAGCCTGCTGAGGCTTCCGGAGGCGGTTTCTACGCTATCGCAACTCTCCTCCGGCCATTTCCGGGAAGTAATTGAGGACCCCGGTTTTGAAGAAGCGCAGAAAATATATCTTTGCAGCGGGAAAATATATTACGAGCTGATCGAAAAGCGGAAGGGCTCAGGCGTGAAGGACACGGCAATCCTGCGGCTGGAGCAGTTCTATCCCTTTCCGCAAGCGCAACTGAGAGATGCCCTGTCCAAGTACGCCTCGGCCGCCCGGTTCTACTGGGTCCAGGAGGAGCCTGAAAACATGGGCGGATGGGGCTTCATCCGGTTCCGGCTAAAAACCCTGACCGGCCTCGATCCAGCCTATATCGGAAGAGCGCCGTCGGCAAGCCCCGCTTCCGGCCACCTGGCCACATACAAAAAAGAGCAGGACATGCTGCTGGAAATGGCGTTTGGGGCCTGATACTCCGCGAGGCGGAGCCATTAGAGACCAGGCCTCCCGCAGTTGCCCAACGCGCCGGATAGACGCGCGAGAAGCGGTCAGCCTGCCCGCTACGCGCTCATGCGCGTCGGCCGGCGCCGGGCACGCGGGAGGCAACGAGCATGCGGAGGTCTCCGGAGCAGGCGAGGTCCGCGAAGCGAAGTCTATACATCGTATACACTTAACCTTCTGAAGCGCCACACGCTCGGCTTGCCTTCAATCGTTTTATTAGCAGCGGGTACGCCGCAGGCGTAGCCGCAAGCCCCTTCAGAATTCTTCCTCGCCTTCGGTGAGGCCGAGGTTCGGCAAGGCGAGTCGATACATGGAACGGCCCTTATTTTGTACTATTTATGTTTTTTTTATGCTTTTACCTAGTAAGTCTATCTTACGAGGAGACACCATGATCGAGATCAAAATCCCCGAAGTTGGCGAATCAGTCCAGGAAGCGCTGCTTGCGCAATGGCTCAAGCGGGACGGAGATTCGGTCCGCAAGGACGAGGTCCTGTTCGTTATCGAAACCGACAAGGTCACCCTTGAGATTTCAGCTCCGGCTGACGGTGTTTTGAGAATCTTTGTCCCGGAAGGGCAGACCGTGAGGGTCGGCGCCATCGTCGGCCAAATCGAGGAGACAGCGGGAAAAAGGGCTGAAGAGGCGAAAGAACCGCCCGAGACCCCGGGTCCTGAAGCCCCCGGGCGTCGTGTGCCGGAGCAGCGCGCCCCCGAACCTTCCCCTCCGCCTCGGGCAAAAGAGGCTGCTATGCCTGGAGTCGAAGAACCGGCGCCCTTCAAGCCGATCATCTCCTCATCGGTCCGGGCTCTGGCTGAGGAAAAGGGAGTTGACCTTTCCGCCGTTTCCCCTACCGGCCCCGGAGGAAGAATTACCGAGGCGGACGTCTTGCTCTTCGCCGAACAGCATGCCCCTGAAAAACCTGCCGCACAGGCCCCAAAGCGCGAATCCCCCCGAGCCGTACCCGTTCCGGAAGAAGAGGCGTATCCTCCCACCCGCGAAGAGACCGTCCGAAAGCCCATGTCCCCGATTCGGCAGCGGATTGCCGCAAGGCTCCTCGATGCGAGCCGAAATACGGCAATGCTTACCACGTTCAACGAAATTGACATGAGCCGCGTGCAGGCCCTCAGGAAACAGTTCGGGGAGGAGTTCCGGCAGAAACATGGAATCCGGCTTGGACTAATGTCTTTTTTCCTCAAGGCTGGCGTGGCTGCCCTGAAGGAAATTCCCGATGTTAATGCCTTCATCGAAGGAAATGAAATCGTCTATCAGAACTACTATCACATAGGCGTGGCGATCGCGGCGGAGCGCGGCCTGATCGTGCCGGTAATCCGAAATGTTGACAGGCGCGGGTTCGCGGCCCTTGAGCAGGCGATTGCCGATTTCGCAAAAAAGGTCGGGGCAAACAGGCTCGATATCTCCGATCTTGAAGGAGGCACCTTCACGATCACCAACGGTGGGGTTTTCGGATCGCTTCTCAGTACGCCCATTTTGAACCCGCCCCAGAGCGCCATCCTTGGTATGCACAAGATAGAGGACCGGCCAGTCGTGGTGAGCGGGCAGATCGTTATCCGGCCCATGATGTACGTGGCGCTCACCTATGATCATCGGTTGATCGATGGCAGGGAGGCGGTTACTTTCCTGCGCAGGATCAAGGATTTCATCGAAAATCCCGAGCGCATCATGATGGAGATATAAATGCCTGAAAAATTCGATCTGATCGTGATCGGCGCCGGGCCGGGGGGATATGTTGCCGCGATCCGCGCGGCGGAGCTCGGCATGAAGACCGCCTGCGTCGAAAGGGATGCCCGCCCCGGGGGAGTCTGCCTCAATGTGGGATGCATCCCGAGCAAGGCGCTTCTGGAATCGACGGAGCACTATAGCATTGCAAAAAGCCGCCTTGGTGAACACGGAATCAGGGTGGAAGGGGTTTCAATCGAGCTGGCCGCCCTGATGGAGCGAAAAGAAAAGATCGTCTCCGGTCTGACGGATAATGTCCGCAAGCTGATGGAGGGAAGCGGTGTGCGGCTGATTAGGGGATCGGCGCGCCTGGTATCCGCCGGGGAAATAGAGGTGATCGATCCGGACAGGACCTCTACACGTTACGGCGCTGGCGCCGTCATGCTTGCCACCGGGAGCGAGCCGGTTCCACTGCCGTTTTTGCCGTTCGACGGCGAACGGGTCGTAAGCTCGACGGAGGCGTTGAAATTCGAATCGGTCCCCGAACGTCTGGGAATCGTTGGCGGAGGCTATATCGGCCTTGAGCTCGGGTCCGTCTGGGCGCGCCTGGGATCGGATGTAACCGTGATCGAAGTTTTACCGGGAATCGCGGTTACGCTTGACGGACAAACAGGCAGGCTTCTCGATCGGCTGCTCCGGCGGCAAGGCATCAATTTTCGCCTCAAAACAAAAGTAATACGCGCCGGGAACGCCGAAGGCGGAGTCAAACTGTTCCTCGATCCGGGCGGCGGCCAAGAGGAAGAGGCCGAATTCGACAGGGTGCTTGTCGCGGTCGGCAGAAAGCCACTTGTCCGGGGCCTCGGGGCAGATGAACTCGGAATCCGGCTCGACCGGAGAGGCTCCGTCATTGTCGACGAAAATTACCGGACAAGTGTTCCGGGAGTCTATGCCATAGGAGACCTGATACCCGGCCCTATGCTCGCCCACAAAGCCTCTGCCGAAGGGGTCGCAGCGGTCGAGGGCATTGCCGGACTTGCCGGTGAGGTCAACTACGACGCCATTCCAGCAGTCGTCTATACTTCACCTGAAGTGGCATCCGTGGGAAAAACCGAGGAGGAACTGAAAAACCTCGGCGCCGACTACAAATCTGCGGTTTATCAATTTTCCGGCACCGGGCGGGCGCAGTGCATGGGCGAGACGGGCGGATTTGTTAAAATCCTCGCACACTCACGCTCCGGCCGCATCCTTGGCGTTCACATCATCGGCCCGCGCGCCTCCGAGCTGATCGCCGAATGCGTCATTGCGATCCAGTCACATATGAGCGCCGCAGAACTGTATAGAACCGTTCACGCCCACCCCACCCTGTCGGAAGCCGTGCACGAGAGCGCGGCCATGCTGCGCGAGCGATGATTGACACTCCGGGGTCATCCAGGCACCGCCGGGCGCCCGGCCGCGCTACTGCGCGCGGGTACTTGTCTGCACCCGGAGATTGAGGGGAAATGCTTCTACTCGCAGATCTTTGATTCGCCGTGGCGTTCTTCAGAGGATTAACGCATATGAGTTTTTTGGCAATTCTTTTCAATACTTTTTCCCTCATGTTCGCCAGGTTTATGGCGCTCGACTTTTTCGAGGTTAAGTTCGATCTTCTCGGCTTGAACCCGCTCAAACTGGCAGGAATATCCCTGTTACTTGCCGTATTGACCTTTTTGATCCATAAGTTTTACAGGCGAAACAGCCATTGAACATAACCTGACCATGGCGTTTTTAAGCCCTTTTTCAGGGCCGGATCACCCATGGACCATTGCGCGGTTCGACCCAAGGTCGCTAACTTTAGAAACACCTGCTTTCAAAGTTTCAAAGGGGTCGGGCCCAGGCAATTGCTCGATCCCACAGAGATACCCCCAATGCCCGCCACGGTAAGTCGTTGAAATTACAGGGCCAGCAACTCATTTTCGGGGTCATTTTTGTCCTTCTAAGCCAGCAGTTTCCCGAAGAGTGGCGCGCCGGCAACTCAAAGGCTGCCGACCTGCCCAGGCCAGGCCTGCGAATAGTCCCCAGCCGAGAACCCTGATCCATTCATCGAGTATAGTTGCTACCCTTTTGCTTTTATGTCAATAATAACCCCCGTTTTGAAACTTCTCCCGATCTCAAAGGCAATATCGATCATCGCCAAGACCTTCACATACTCTCTTCTCGGCATCGACGCCATAATCTGGTCATTCAATTTACCGGCGCCCGGCCTGGAAATTGCCGGTCCAGTCTTGGCCGGAAGCCTCTTAAGGCAGATCAGTTAACAACGCTAACCCAACTTCCGCAGTTGGGAGAGTTAAGTTATTGATATTTCGCAATCTGAGGTCAAAAGTCGTCACTACAAATTGTGTTTTTCAAATCTTCGCGGCAGACTCAGTTTTAGCCTCTGCAAGAGGATACGCTGGTGAGTATCCGGTGTCTCTACGCGTCGCAATCTG
>JBEKXG010000014.1:0-36387 GCA_049512295.1 Syntrophobacteraceae bacterium | reverse complement strand
GCTGAGCATTCCGGATTGAGTATTTCCGGACCTGAAAAAGCGGAGCCTCCATGCACTGGAAATTGCCGTTTAGCGCAAAAGGTCCCCGGGTGGCTATCTCGATACTGCTTGTCTTTACTGCGGCGGCGTATTCGAAGGCCTGGGCCCTTACAGCGGAGGAAATCACCACTATTCAGGCCTACGAGAAGGCCGCGCCATCCGTGGTAAACATCACGACCCGGATATGCGAGGCCGAGTTTTTCTTCTGTGCGACCCCATCCGTAACGGGTTCAGGATCGGGGGTCGTATTGAGGGAGGACGGACTGATCATAACGAACAGCCACGTTGTCTCAGGAGCGCAGAACATCCTGGTGGTACTCTCCGACGGCAGACGGCTCGAAGCCGCAATTACTGCTGCCGACCCCAACGATGACCTGGCAGTAATAAAAGTGGACGTTGGGGATAAGCCCCTTAAGGCTATCGTGCTGGGAGATTCGGATAAGCTGAAAGTAGGAGAAAGGGTCCTCGCCGTGGGAAATCCTTTCGGATTGGGGCAGACCCTTACCTCGGGCATTGTCAGCATGACCGGCCGGACCATCAGGGATGATTCCAAAGTCCTCAAAAACCTGGTTCAGACCGATGCGCCTATAAATCCTGGCAATTCCGGAGGGGCTCTCATAAATCTGGATGGGGAACTGGTGGGGATCTGCACTGCGATTCTCAGTCCCACCGGCTCGAGCATACGTATCGGATTCGCTCTACCGGTAAACCGGGTCAAAGCCGTAGCCCCGGCACTTATGCGTCCCTGGCCCAGGATCACCGGGTGGGTTCTTGCGATACTGCTGGTGGCCTGGCTTCTCAGACGGATTTACAGAAAGCAGAGCCGGCGGTATTATATGGAGTAACCCGCAACCCGCAACAAGGAGTCACGAGTCATGAGTCACGAGGAAAAACACCCCCATGCTTCCCCACCCCTCCGTCCTCAGTCCTCCGTCCTGGTTGTAAGTCTGGCGCTATTGGTGTTCTTCCTGGCTTGTACTCCCATGGCCGTCGCCCTGACCGAGGAAGAGAGGAACAATATCGACCTCTACCAGCGTCTTGCGCCGGGTGTGGTGAACATCACCAGCACGGTTATCGAGCACGATTTCTTTTTGAACGTAGTTCCCCGCAAGGGGACCGGGTCAGGTTCGATAATCGATTCGCGCGGCTACATCCTGACGAACAATCATGTGATCGGCGATGGAAAGCTGGAAGTCACTCTGGCCGACGGCAATAAGTACACGGCCAGGCTCATAGGCTCCGATCCGGACACCGATCTGGCGGTTCTGAAGATAGAGGCTCCCAAAGAAATCCTGACCATAATTCCGATGGGCGATTCGGCCGATCTTAAAGTCGGCCAGAAAGGGATGGCTATCGGTAACCCCTTCGGTCTGGGCCAGACCCTTACGACCGGGGTGATCAGCTCCGTCGGGCGCACAATGAGGGCGGAAAACGGCACGCTGGTCGAGGATATCATCCAGACAGACGCCTCTATCAATCCGGGCAACTCCGGGGGGCCGCTCATCGATTCCTCCGGCAAACTGATCGGCATCACCACGGCTATTTTCAGTCCGACCGGCGCAAGCGTCGGGATCGGCTTCGCAATTCCGGTCAATACGGCCAAAAGGATAGTGAATGATCTGATCGAAAAGGGGTATTACAGCTATCCATTTCTGGGCGCAACTTTGATGAACCTGTTCCCGGACATCGCCGAAGCGCTGAGACTCCCGGTCAGGACGGGCGCAATGGTAATCGAAGTCACCCCGGGCGGACCCGCCGACAAAGCTGGAGTGAGGGGAGGAAATCGGCGGGCGCAGATCGGGAACAATATTGTGACCGTCGGTGGAGACGTGATCGTTAGCGTGAACGGAGCCCAGGTGCAGGGTGCAGACGCCGCGATCCGGGAAATTCGCATGTTGCATCCGGGCGATAAGGTCCGGCTGGAGATCGTCCGCTGGGATGGCACATCGCAAAAGATAACCGTAACCCTTGGCGAGAAACCCCGAGGGGCCAGAGCGCGGCAGCCCTGACGACAAGCCGTCAGTTGTCAGTCTTCACTAATTTGGTCATTCCTCTTCTGCGGCTATACGGAGTTACCCGGAAAATAAATATCAAGCCTTATCAGTAAGCTTGAGACCTGTGATCTTGCCGGGGCCAGGAATGTTTATTTTCGTTATCTGTCAGGAAGGATCGGTCATGGATTATAAAATGGCGGATACGGGCTACTCGACACGGCTTCTGTTCGGCTTTATTGCCGGCTTTGCCGCAACCTTGATCTTTCACCAGTTGACCCTGTTGGCGCTCCGGGAAGTGGGCTTAGCGCCTTTCGGGCCTTTCTCGATGGCGGCCACCAATCCGTTTGGAGTGCCTGCTGTGTTGTCTCTGGCGTTCTGGGGCGGAATCTGGGGTATTCTATTTGCCTTGGTCGACCATAGATTCCCGGCCCACAGCGGCTATTGGGTAACGGCTTTTCTGTTTGGCGCCGTTTTGCCCTCGGCGGTGGCTCTTCTCTTGGTGCTGCCGCTCAAGGGCCGCCCGATGGGAGGAGGCTGGCACCCGCCTCTTCTACTGACAGCGTTTCTCATTAACGGCGCCTGGGGCATCGGTACAGGGATAATCCTCAAGGCCCTGTCGGGCTGGTTCGGCAGGTCGCGTCATACTGCCGCTTGAATATAGCTTAAAACCTTAATCCGGAGACTCAGGTCATGATTGAAAACCTCGATCCGGTCCTGCTCTCACGCATCCAGTTCGCTTTTACGCTTTCGTTTCACATCTTTTTCCCGGCCTTCACAATTGGCCTTGCGAGCTGGCTCGCCGTACTCGAATGGCGATGGCTGAAAACCGGCAACACGGTTTATGCGGAAATATACCGCATGTGGGTCAAGATCTTTGCCGTCACATTCGGCATGGGCGTCGTATCGGGCGTGGTCATGTCCTTTCAGTTCGGGACCAACTGGAGCCAATTCTCAGACAAAGCCGGAAACATTATCGGGCCGCTGCTCGGCTACGAAGTTCTGAGCGCATTTTTTCTCGAGGCATCATTCCTAGGCGTGATGCTGTTTGGCTGGAACCGGGTCAGCCGCGGGATGCACTTTGCTGCAACCATGATTGTGGCGGTTGGGACCCTGATTTCCGCATTCTGGATTCTTGCGGCCAATAGCTGGATGCAGACGCCGCAGGGATTCCGGATTGCTGAAAACGGCCTGCTTTATCCAGTAAACTGGCTGCAGATTATCTTCAGCCCGTCTTTTCCCTACCGCTTCGTCCATATGGTCACAGCCGCCTACCTGACCACAGCTTTTGTTGCCGGCGGCATCGGCGCTTTTTACCTGTGGAGCGGTCTCCATATAAGGCAGGCTCGCGTGATGCTGGGGATGGCCATGATGATGGCGATTTTCGTAGCCCCCGTGCAACTGGTGTTTGGCGATATGCACGGTCTCAACACGCTCATGCACCAGCCGGCCAAGGTGGCCGCCATTGAAGGACTGTGGGAAACCAGGCGCGGCGCGCCGCTGAATCTTTTCGGGTGGCCGGACCAAGAAGAGGAAACCACTAAATATGCAGTCGAAATTCCCAGGCTGTCGAGCCTGATTCTCACCCATGACCTCAATGGGGAGGTCAAGGGCTTAAAGGCCTGGCCCAAAGACGCCCGCCCGCCGGTGCTCTGGGTTTTCTGGTCCTTTCGCATCATGGTGGGGATTGGCACCTTGATGATTTTGACCGGCCTGTCGGCGCTCGTCCTTTATTTTCGGAAGCGGTTATTTGATACGAGGTGGTTTCAGTACTGGTGCATGGCCATGACCCCGGCCGGATTCGTCGCCGTGCTCGCTGGATGGTTTGTCACGGAAATCGGCAGGCAGCCCTATATAATCCAGGGCGTCATGCGCTCGGCAGAGGCGGTCTCCCCGGTGCAGGGCATCCCGATCGCCATATCCCTTGGCGCTTTTGTCCTCACTTATGCGGTCGTGTTCGGCGCCGGGAGCTATTACATTGTTAAGCTCATCAGAAAAGGTCCCGATACCGAGGCGGATGTTTATGGTTCGCACGGTGTCAAGGAGCCTGCTCTTCTAACACGCTTTGTTTCAGAAGAGGAGGGACGGCATGTTTAGCCTCGAGAACTTCCTGGATCTTCCGCTCATATGGTTTGGCCTGCTCGTCACCGCACTTTTCCTGTATGTCTTTCTGGACGGTTTCGACCTGGGGGTGGGCGTTCTGTTTCCCTTTGCGCCGTCGGATGAATGCAGGGACCGCATGATGAACTCCATCGCACCCTTCTGGGACGGAAACGAAACCTGGCTGGTGCTGAGCGGCGGGGGGCTTTTTGCGGCCTTCCCGCTCGCTTATGCGATCCTTATGCCGGCGCTCTACATGCCGGTCATCCTGATGCTTTTGGGTCTCATCTTTCGCGGCGTGGCGTTCGAGTTTCGATTCAAGGCCGCCAAATCCCGCTTTATCTGGGACTACGCATTCCACTTTGGGTCTATAGTCGCCACTTTCATGCAGGGCATGATCCTCGGGGCCTTCGTCAAAGGGGTGCACGTCGAGGGGCGAAGCTTTGCGGGCCACCCTTTTGACTGGCTCAATGCATACAGTTTCATGACGGGAGCAGCCCTGCTGTTCGGTTATGCGCTACTGGGCGCCACTTGGCTGGTGATGAAAACCGACGGAATCACGCAGGACTGGGCGCGAAAGTGCGCCTCTTATGTCCTTGGCTATGTGGGCGTGTTCATGGGGATCGTGAGCATCAGCATGCCTATAATGAACGCGGGGGTAAGAGAGTTGTGGTTCAGCCTTCCCAATTTCTTTTATCTGTTGCCCGTGCCCCTTGTGACCGCAGCTCTTTTCATCATGATATGGCGAGATCTGCACAGGGGCGTGGAGAATCGTCCCTTTTTCCTGAGCATCGGCGTTTTTCTTATGGGTTACCTTGGGCTGGGCATCAGCCTCTGGCCATGGCTGGTTCCGTTTGCCGTCACCTTCCGGCAGGCGGCGGCGGCGGGCACGTCACAGTCGTTTTTGCTCGTCGGCGCCGTCGTCATCCTGCCGGTAGTTCTCACCTACACCGCCTATTGCTACTACCTGTTCAGAGGCAAAGCCTCGCATGAAGGCTATTACTGATCGGAATTTACCCTCCATTTGGCGTTGAGACCGGGACCGAAGTTGCCGGTGCGACAGTCACCGTTGCGGGGGCGGATTTCGTGGTGTCCGCGTTCAAAACGCAGCTCACCGTCACCGCGACCGGGTTGGGCACCTTAGCCGGAGCCGTGTAAAGGCCGGACGCCGATACCGTCCCGACCGTCGCATTGCCGCCCGTAACGCCATTCACCCGCCAGGTAACCGAGGTAGCCGTGGTTCCGGAAACGCTGGAGGTGAACTGCTGCGTTTTTCCAACCTGTACCGTGGCGCTTAACGGTTTAATCGCGACGGTTACCGGAGTCGGCGTGATTGTAACGGTTGCCGAGGCGGATTTAGTGGTATCTGCGTTCAAAACGCAGCTCACCGTCACCGCAGCCGGGTTGGGCACCTTAGCCGGAGCCGCGTAAAGGCCGGACGTCGATACCGTCCCGACAGTCGCATTGCCGCCCGTAACGCCATTCACCCTCCAGGTGACCGAGGTAGCCGTGGTTCCGGAAACGCTGGAGGTGAACTGCTGTGTTTTTCCAACCTGCACCGTGGCGCTTAACGGTTTAATCGCGACGGTTACCGGAGGCGGGGCCGGCGTCAAGACGAAGAGCGTGATCGAATTGCCCGGCAAAACGGCGCTGAAGCCGGACGCCGTGACGGCGAGATTGGCTGCGTGCACGATGGCCCCGGGGTTCGCCACGCTGTATTGGTAAACCGCTGCGGGTGACTGTGGCTTAAAGTTCGAAAGAGCGACATTGCTGGTAAGAGTTCCGGCCGTCTTATTGATTGCGATGATCGTAAGCGCATTGTTCGCGCTGCTCTGCGCCGCATAAACGGACACGGAATCCTGGGCGGCGCTGGCGGCCTTGATGCTGACATCGCCAAAGCCGCCGCCCGCGCCGTTGTAGTTGCGGTACATGCGAAAGGCGAAAGCGCCCGGATCGGTTTCAACGGGAGGAGACCACAGTGTTGCGAGGTCCAGCCCCTCACGGCCGAAAATCCCCAGCACGTCGGCCTGCGCCAGCGCGCCATTGATATTGTCGAGCGCCCCCCAGTTGTACTCGCTGATGGCGAGCTTGGTGCCAGGGTAGTTTGCGTTCACCCACCCCTTCATGCGTGGAATAAGGCTTACAGGCACTCCACCGGGCGCTGTATCGGAAATCCAGCTTTCATCGATGTAGGTGGTGTCCCACAAGGAGCGCGTGGAACGCAGTCTGAGGGCCTGGGTGGCTGCGTTGCCAGCCGGAGATAATGAAACGCCGCTTGCCTGGGGATAATAGTGAAGGTCCAGATAATCCAGGATGCGGGTCGCGTTCTTTTTCTCGTAGGCCTGCATCTGCTGCAGGTACCAGGGTACGAATGGCGTGTTGCCGTGGTTTTTGTAATCATTTCCGATTGAGCAGCCGTCAAGGGCGGAATAGAAATAGGCGCACCAGCCCCATAGCACTGGGCCGAGGGTTTTAGCCGTCGGGTCGGCAGACTTTACTGCTGCCGCAATCGAAAGGGTGCTATTGAGCAACTCATCGTATGTCGTCGCCTTAGGATGCACGTCGCGGTGCGTGCTGTTCCACAGCATGGGCTCATTGTCCAGGTCGTAGTAGGCGACACCGCCGCTCAAGGCAGAGCCGTACTTGGTGGTGAGGTGGCTGACCCACTCTTTGACGAACGGAGACCCGATCGCCGTGCTTGCATCGTGGGGGTCATTACCGGTGATTTTGACGCCGCTTGCGAGGACGCCGTTTCCGCAGTCAGAATCCCAGGGATCGGTACTCTGCTGGGCGCCGTATTTGGAAACTTTGTAGCCGCAATCATAAGGGTGATTGCGCGGACTGTTCGCCGACGGGGTCCAGCCGATCAGGGGCACGGTCAAAATGGTTTTCGCCCCGGTCCGGCGGTCCTGCTCAACGAACAGATCGGTCGTCGAACCGTTCTCGACCGGCGCTCCGTCCGGGATATTCTCGAAATACCAGTCGCTGCCGGTATTGTGCATATTGGTCTGCCAGTTGTAGCGCGAGGTGGAATTGCCTCCCGAGCGCTGTACCGCAATCCTGAGATCTTTCGCCAGTGTTTCGCCGGCAAAGTTCATCCCGTAGATATCCGGGCTGATGGCGTGGCGGTTCGCTCCCGCATCGACACTAAGATTCGGTCCCGGCCCCGGTGGTGGCGGAGGGATCACCTGACCGATAAAGGAGATGTCGTCCAGGTAGAACGTCGGTTGGGCACCGCCGGTGGTATCCTGCCATACGATTCCCCCGATCTGCGCTGGACTGCCAAGATTGCTCAGCAGGAGCTTTACCTGCGTCCAGGCGCCAGCGGTCAAGGGGCCTATATCGACCGCATAATTGGTAAGGGAAGTTCCGTCGCCGTCCAGATACACGCGGAGCTTCTGACCGCCCGTGCTGCCCCCGTTGACCCAAAACTGCAACGTGTTGTACGAAGCGGCGGCGAACTGCTGATTGGTTCCCAGTTGGAGGCCGCCCCAACCGGCCGTGTATGTTACGGCCAGCGAATCCGAGCCGCTGTGCACGGGCGAAGTGTTGGAAAAGTTGTCCTTGACGCCCCACGACCAGTCGCCCCACCCGGAGCTGAGAGCATCCCCGTATACGATCAGGTCCGCTGCAGCCGTCGAAACGGCACAGGGCAAAATGCCGGTTGAAAGAACCAAAAGCATGCCGATGAACTTGATGATTCCAGGCGTTCGTCTACCCATTTAGACTCCCTTCTTTGTCATGCGTGCATTTAGATTACGTCCGGTATCAGTAATCGTCCGCTATGGCGACCTTTGCCGAAGCGGGTGAACCCACCGTGTAGAACCGGTTTTTGGCGATGTTGACTATGACCGTTATAGTTCCTTCCCTGAGCGCATCATCGACGGGTTTGACGAGAACGTCCGCGGTTGCCGCGCCTGCCGGAATGACGACGGAGCCGGACAGCCGCGCATAGTCGGCCCCATTTGCAGCCGTACCTCCGAGTACATAGAATACCTTCACAGAGACATTCAACCCGCCCACGCCGGTGAACCTGAACGTCCCGTTTACCGGCCCCTGCTCGGAAGCCGACGGCTTCACCGCGCTCACGGAGACGATCGGCGTAAATTTTACCGCCGTCGAATCCGGGCTGATCATCAGCGAAGACACGTCCACCGCTTCGAAATCAGACCCATGGACGAGGCTCAGTTCATGGAGCACGTCATTATTCCAGCGCGGGTCCTGGGCTCCCGAGATATACTATGCCGAGCCGTTGTCGGAGAGCATCATGCCGTAGCGTTTCAGCGCGTTCAGAATGACCTGCACCTGCGGGGAAAACCCGCAAACCTCGAACCCTGCTTTAAGCCGGAACCGCCGGCCCTTGGCGGGTATTGCAGGCTGGTAAGGCTGGAAGCGCAATGGCGAGCGGGCCAGACACAGGCCTTTCGGGTCCGGGGAGCGGTAAAGCGCAGCGCGTGCCGGATCACCCCCGAGGCAACCTCGTCGTAGCGCACCAAGCTGGCGCATACATAAAATTCAGCAGCCAAGCGCCTCCTTTACCCATGCCTTTATTTCATCTGAAATGGCGTACACTCCAACTCCGGGCTTACGTCCAGCCTCACGAACCGCTTTACTTACCATCTCGGCCGGAACGGGAATTTTAGCGATTTCATCGGCCTCTTTCATGGTTCTGCGGATCAGGGTAACCCGGGCCGGTTTTTCCCAGTCATAAATGACAAAATAGAGTGATTCCTGACCGGGGTAGCGAACAAAATCATCTTTGCGCGCCCATCCGGTCCCCCACTCGAGATAGGTTTCAACAGCCTTTTCAGGTGTCATTTCCCAGTCTATGCGATCTATTATTTCCCTGTGGATTTTCAGTTCTTCCAGTCCCCACATGACGTCTCCCTATCTGGTCATGTCCACGCCGAACGATGCCGGCGGGCTTCCTTTTTGGCCGGCTACTTGCCCTTTATCAAAACCGGCGCTGGCGAAACCACCCAATCGAGCGGTCTGAGGTCTGCGGTCTCAGTCTGCCAGAGTTCTGTGGGTGAGCATTGATTTGCAAGGGTAAGGCCCGGTAAACTCAGTGAAAAGTCCCCTGCGGACCCGCTTGCCGAGTGGTGTGGGCACCGAGGGAGAAAACCCCCGGTTACCCTGTTAGACCGATGAGTCCTCAGCCTTAATACTAAGGAATGACCGTCTTGTTGAATGTCAAGAGGGCCAGATGCCTGAGGAAAGGTGTTGATTTCAGGTTCCGCCGCTTCCGGAGCAGTTAGCAGTTTGGGGTCCGGTTTGGAGTTTGGGGTTTTCAGTTTGGGATCAGTTTGTAATCGTGCCAAACCAATAGTTCGGTATCCATAGGTAGACGCAAAAAGACGTGCATTATTAATCCGAGAACTTTCTCCCGGCTTTGTCCGGCCACGATACATCCGGGAGATCGGGAACGCAGGCGCCATAGCTTGCACCGCCTTTCTCAACGAGCGCCATATATTTCATACTTAGATCACCCGCAGTTCTTGGATCAGCGCAGAACCGGACGCGACACTCTTTACCTCCCGCCTGAAAGCATTGTGTCGCGGGAATTTGACAAACAAAAATTCATGCAGCAGTGAGCGCGCCTTGTCTTTTTCATTTGCAAGGATGTAATATTCCGCCAGACCCGCCAGCACGCGCGCAGCCCGGTCATACGCGCCTCGATGCTGGCCCGATACAATCCCATCGATGCGGTCTCGCCCGATTCTATCCACCCATGCTCCGTATTTCCGTGCTTCCGGTTCGTCGAACTTAACCGACTCGAGACCGGTGAGGACCTCTTTATAAACGCTTCCCGTCTTCGTTTTACCGCCATCGTCCTCATAAGAATAGAAATCGCGCCTCTCGGCATATTCCTTCAGCAAGGCTTTGGTTACGACCGCCTTTGAGGAGTTTTCCGTCAGTACAGATAAGATAGAGGCAAATACTACTCCGGCCTTTCCGTTGGACCAGCCAAGGCTCTTTGCACCATGAACTTCACCGAAAGCCTCGTGGAGCTTCCCGGCCATCAGCAGCATCTTGACGCGAAGATCTCCATGCGGATGGCCGTCATCTCTGTCATCCATCGATGCAATGACGGCGTCCAACTCCTGCAAGCGCACGTTCTGCCTTGCCGCCTCGCCGAGCATCTCCAGTAAGTTACTTTCACCGGGTAAGGACAGGAATCGCTCCCGATTTCCATGCAGCACGTATTTTTTCTCCCCCAGTTGCGAAGCGGCCGTCGTTAGATATTCGGCCGCCTGCTCCCGGAAATGGCCCCCGGGCAAAGCGTCCAGGGCCTCCCGGCAGGCATCGAGCATCCCTCGCCAATCCTTCTTTTTTTCGAGGCACTGAATCCAGAAAAGGAAGCCCCGCGGCTGATCGGATTTCCACTCCCTCGCCAGTTTAGAAACACCTTCGATTCCCTCAACTCTTTCCATCGCTTCCAGTCTAAGAACTGCAGCCCGGTCGCCGCCGCAGCGGGCCAGCCTCTTCTCCCAGGTGGGAAGAAACGTGTTACAGTCCGCCAACTCGCCCGGTTTGGCATCTATTACATCCTGTAACATTGGGTACGGTTCGGACGACAGGTCCATACGGTAAGCATTGGCGCCGGCATCGATATTCATCGATTCTAATAAAGATTGTACACGGCGTTTCGGATCGACGGTTTCATAAACGCACCGGCAATACCTGGCCCTCTCTTCACGGATGTCCATCGAATCGTGAGACAGGTAACCGAAGACCTCTTCTTTTTCGTCCAAGAAATCAAAAAGGGCGCGATATAATCGGCAGGCAGTCTCCAACTTGCCATCCAGAAAAATGCCGCCGGTCTCCAGGAATAAGTTTTCCAGCTCCTCGATCTGCTCGGAGGTAACATAATCCGGACCTTCCTCGTGATGGCCTTCGTCCCAGTGATCGCCATCCTCCCAGTAGTCGCCATTCTCGATAGACTCGATCCTCTCTTCGACCTCCTCCCGAAGTGCGGCAATTCGTTCGAGTAAGGATTCTGCAAAGTCTTTCCCGGTTCTGCTATTCCTGTCAGTAGATTTGGGAGCGAAAGCCCGAATCCGGTCCAAAAAATCGACTCGTCCCCTTACCGGCTCCTCTTGCGCCAGTTCCAGCAGGGTCTCGACCAGTTCCTCCTTCGAAAGCCCCAGGCAATGTTTTCTTACCGTTTCGAGATATGGCTTCAACGCCATCTTACGCGAGGTCGTTTTCATATTTTAGCCTTTGGATCGGTGAGTTTTTTCATACAAGACCTCACTGCGTGCAGTGATCTCCTTGGCGAACATGCTACCCTGCCGGATGAATTCCTTAGGAATCATGAATTCAGCTCCCATCAATGAATCACATTGATGTAAACATGCATGTATTTCCACTTAAACCGCTTCCGGTTATTCGTTGCAGATAATACTCCGCTCAAATTTTCGCGTAAATCTTTTCTTCTCGATGGCCAAGACGAATCGGTCTGAAAGCATGCTGCGCCGGCCCCCGCGATCATCTTGCAAACGTGTCGACTTCACAAGATATTAATGAAACAGGTACGCCATTTGTCTTATAAGGCCGACACACCGGCATCACCTTGAGCGCCACAGGGTCGGGCCAAACTAAGCTGGGAATTATGTAGGGCCATAGGCATTATCTGCCTGCCACAGAGCATTCGGTGCATGGAATAAAAATGGTGGGCACGGAAACAGTGCCAACCCTACTCGGCTTTCGCTCCTCAGCACTCAGTCCTCAGACGCTACTGCTCGTCTGAAAGGACCTCCTGTACACGTCCGATCCGGCCGTCATCGAGCCGCACTTCTATTCCGCGAGAATGGAAGGAGGAAGATGCGAGGATGTCTCTCGCCTGTGCATTAAGAAACAGGTCGCGGAAAACACAACCTCCCGTTTCATACATTCAACTATCGCAAAATTAATAAGTTGGCAAGTTTAGGTCCTCCGGCATCCGCACGAACCGAAATCTCACGTTGGAGGTCGCTTTCTGCAACACCTGGAAAGCCTCCACTAATATTGAATTACCTGTTATCATAGGATAAGGATCAGCAGGAAACGACTTTGCGGGAGGGTAATCCAGATGCATACTCCATCGGAGATTAATCGAATTATCGAGCAGTTGTCAGGCATCTCAGGGTCCGACCGATCTTCTTCCCGAAGGAGCTTCCTGAAGCTTTGCGGGGCCACGGTGGCATGGATAGCCTCCTGGCAACTCCTGTATCCTGACAGCGCGATGAGTGCTCCCCTGATAATAACCGAGCAGGCTCAAGGCCTGGTCATAGCCGACCCCACAAAATGTGTCGCTTGCCGAAGATGCGAACTGGCATGCACTGATTTCAATGACGGGAAATCTTCCCCGGCCATGTCGCGGATCAAGGTGAGGCGAAACATCAATTTCGGCCCTACCGGGCTTTATACAGGGCATCTTAGTCACGGCGACTGGGGGACGGGGCTGATCATTCAGGATTACTGCAAACAATGTCCGCATCCGGTTCCTTGTGCCAATGCGTGTCCCAGTGGCGCAATTGTTGTCCGGCCACCCACAAATGCCCGTGTTGTCGAACAGGACAAGTGCACAGGTTGTGGAATATGCAGGAAAGCCTGCCCCTGGGAGATGATCTCGTTCGATCCGGATACACAAAAAGCTACAAAGTGTTTTCTATGTGACGGCAAGCCAAAATGCGTGGAAGCATGTCCGGCAGAGGCCCTGGTTTATGCGCCCTGGGTTGATCTTACCGGCAAAGTGCCACCCCGAATTTCTACTGCGGTGGCCAACGGATCTCAGGCGTGCGTGGATTGCCACCAATAGAAGTGAAAGAGAGAGTGCGGCATGGCTCAGTATGGCGGATGGGTGGGAAAGGTCCTCCGGATTGACTTGTCTACCGGCCGTATTTCGCATGAAGATACTGTCGAAAAATACAAGGATTATATCGGTGGGACGGGAATAGGTTACAAGGTCCTCTGGGATGAGGTTGGGGCGGACACAAAAGCTTTCGATCCCGAAAACAAAATCATCTTTGCCACCGGTCCTCTGGCGGGCACCAGTGCTCCCTGCAACGGGAGGACTGCCGTCACTATTCTGTGGCCCACGTGCTGGCCGAAGCATCTCGTTGGAACAGGGCACATGGGCGGCCATTTTGCAGCGGAACTCAAATACGCCGGATTCGATGCCATAATCATAGAAGGGCGGTCGGATCATCCTGTCTGGATTCGGATTGTCGATGGGAAAGCCGACATTCTCGATGCCCGGTGGATCTGGGGACAGGGCATACGGCGGGCCACCTATGAAATCTCCAGACAAATGGGGCCTGAATCCGTCGTTGCAGCAATAGGTCAATCAGGTGAGAATCTTGTTCCCATGTCAGTTATCATGAATTCGGTTTCCCACTCTTCCGGGGGTGGAGCCGTGATGGGATCAAAAAACCTTAAAGCAATCGGCGTGCTGGGCACCGGCAGCATACATATTGCCGGGGACAAGGAAGAGTGGGAGAAAGCGATAAAGCATCACCTCTCGCTTTTTGGCGCCAGCAATCAGCACGTGGTTCCCAGCAGTCCGCAGCCATGGGCCGGGCACTACGATCCGGCATCTCGCTGGGTCGCATCCAAAGGGCGGAGGTGGGAATCTGCAAATCCACCTATCGATACCGGCACTTGCGATCCGCACAATCTCAATCGAATTGCCTATAGAACCAATAGTGCCGCTTTTTTTCTGGGCGAAAAGGCCTGGCGGTACACAGTGCGGGGCAACGGCCGTACCGGCTGTCCTATTCGATGCCACACCATTCTCAAGGTTCCGGCCGTTGCTTCCAAGTACGGCATACCGGAAACAGGCCAAAACACCTGCGGCGGTTTGGTTTTCGGCAAGACCTTCTTCAAAAGCTTCCCTGACGGAGAGAACGGCCAGACTTCAATCGAAGCGTGTATGATCGGCATGCATCTGGCCGACGACCTTGGCGTTTGGAATAACTATAGCCAACTGCAGCGCGACTTTCAGAAGTGCTACTACGAAGGTATTTTCAGGAGCAAGGTGAGCGCAAAGGATTTTCAGAGCTACTCCTGGGAAAAATATGAAAAGGGCGATCCGGCGTTCTTATTTGAATTGTTGCCGAAGATCGCCAATAAGGAAGGCGAGTTGGCGACCGCTCTCGGGCTTGGGACCGGCTACATGCTCGAAGCTTGGGGAATTCCCGAATCGGACTGGAAAAATGACCACAGCTTGCGGTACTGGAAACTCGGACACCCCAAACATCACTCACACGAAGATGCGGGCCAGTGCGGGGTCATCATCAACACCCAATACAATCGGGATGCGCAGTGCCATTCGCATTCCAACTTCACCCGAAACGGGCTCCCGATAGATGTGCAGAAAAAGCTGGCATCGGATCTCTGGGGCTCGGAGGATGCCGTGGATGCGCCGGGCGCGTTTACGCCAATGAATGTACATAAGGCCAAAATGGCTAAATGGTCGCTCCTCAGAAAAGAATTACACGACACAATCTCCCTTTGCAACTGGATGGGGCCATGGTCGTCCTCACCGCTAAGGGAGCGCGGCTACAAAGGGGATGACACAATCGAGTCTTTGCTCTACAGCATTGTTACCGGGGACAAAAAATCACGGAACGAACTCGACGAAGTTGCCGAACGCATCTTCGTGCTCCACCGCGCCCTGACTATCCGAGGTATGGGAACAAAAGAGATGCGTACCGAGCACGATACCATTCCGGCATGGGTCTATGGGGACGGCAAGGACAGGGTGCCGTTCGCCAAGGGCACAATCCAGATGGATAAAGACGATATGCAAAAAGCGATGGATATGTTCTACGAAGAAATGGGCTGGGACAAAAAGACCGGCTCGCCCGGACGGGAGGCCTATCTTAAGCTCGGGCTCGCGGGTGTTGCGGATGAACTCGGCAAAAAAGGCTTGCTTGCGTGAAAGAAGCGAAATTTACCGAAATTGCCGATTTCATTCGGACACGGAGCAGAGCCGAAGAATTGGTTTCATCGTCGGACCTTGAAGCCTTGTTCGGCGCTGCCTTTTCGGAGAGTCCCGAGCGTCCCCAATGCTTCATTCAGGATGTAATGCTCATCCATCAGGATATTAAGGTATTCCCGGATAATGCCGGCAATCGTTTTTACTATTCGGAACTGTTCATGACCGATGCTTACGTAGCCGTCCTCGCGCTGAAAAGCGAAGGAAACCTTCGGATGATGGTCGAGATTATCCGGGAGAATTCCCGAACCTACTCCAGGCCGGTTAAGATTTCTCTTTTCCAATGCTCACCCTTCAACCTGACAGAGGATCAAATCGCGCTTGTCCTTGATAATATGAAGCTTGAGGGCTCATATTCCGACATTGCACAATCAACCACTTCAATAGGCAATATCTTTGCCTATTCCACGGATTTTCTCGATCATGATCATGCGGTGATGCTGGCTGAATGGTTTGATGTGGGACAAGTCGAGAATCCGTGATGTTTCCATAAGCGCCGGTTTTGGCAAGCTTATCTAATTGCCACTACTTAAGCACGGTAGCCTCCAGCAAAGCGACCTGGGTTAGATGACGGCGGCCTCGGAGAGTTCCATTAGTATTTGGCTCTCTCAAGCCTTTCTGTGACGCCAATAACCGGGCTCCCTGTTGAGCTGCATAACGGCTATGATGATTATCTCATCACTTTTGGGCTGATACACCACCCCGTATGGGAAGCGTTTTAGAAGGCGCCTCCGCGTGTTCTGAGAAAGAGGATTCCAAGCGAGCGGGAACCCACAGATGCTTTCAATTGCAGCGTAGACTTCTTTGGCGAACTCCAGTCCAAAGCCTTCCTGAGATTCTTCGTAGTAATCAACTGCGTCATTGAGTTCGGCTTCTGCTTCCGGGTGGAATCGGTACGTCATTTTTTGAGCCTTCGAAGAAGCCGCTCGAATACCTCGTCTCCAGGCACGGTCTTTACCTCACCTCCCTCAATTTGAGCCACTCTCCTATCGGATTCGACGGCCCACAGCTCATCAATGTCTTTGTGAGAAGGGTTGAGGCTTTGAAGGAGTTCTTCAACAAGCCGAATTCGGATTTCCACAGGAAGGGAAACCGCCTCAGATATAAGATCGTCCTTGGAACTCATGGCATTACCCCCATTTCTTGTATGGTCGGTCTTGTGGGATTGTAAAGCAAATCTGGAAGGAAAGAAACGGCGAACCCGTCGCGGATAGAAAACTTATGCCAATGACCATGTTTCCGGGGCTCACTCCAGAAGATGCACCACGAATTGGCCGCTGCCCCCCCACGCTAGGTGTTGCACGCAACACCTAAATCATGCAACGCTTCCGTTGCATGCAACATCTATTTTCTTGCCAAGCTATCGGCCAGCACCTACCCGTCCAGGCTTAAGTTCTTATGATTCCATCACAATACGGAAGAAGTGACATCCTTATCCTTTCCGGCACAGAATTTGATTATCTGATCATCACTGATCATCATCCCACGCATTTATGTAACTACTCACCAGTCCCGACAGGTGAGCGGTGGTTGGCGATTCTGAAGAAGAACCCGGGAATTGTCCGATTGCTTCTAAAAGAGGGAAACCTCTCACATGGAGATTGGATGAAGGCGATTATTCTCATTATCCATGATGAAGAGAGCATCAGGTTCAGCTTTGTTGGATTGCTCGCATCCGAAGGGCATAACGTGATCACTGCCGACGGTTACCCGGAAGCTCTGGCAAGAATGGATGAAACAAAATTTAAACTGATACTCGCTGATATCGTTCTCGATGGAGGGATGGGGAATAGACATTTTACCGGAGGTAACGCGGAGAAAACTTAAAACTCGCGTGATCATCATGACGGCATATCCCAGTACAGAAACAGCTCAAGATAGTTTTCGCCTGCACGCCGTCGATTACCTCGTTAAACCACTAAGAAATGGAGATCTAATTAATTCCGGAAAGGAGGCATTACAACAATAAGGGAAAAAGGGTCCCGGAGTGGTTGAACCTGTCATTCTGGAGGGCCGGCAATTGATGAGAGTGGGTTACTAATAAAATAAACCAAAGAAGGAGTGCACTATGAGAAAAAGATCATTTGGGCTCGCATTATTATCTGTTATCATCGGTATAACTTTGGCTGGTTGCGCTTGTGGCACGCAGAAAGTGGCGCAAGAGACCACTCCTGCTTACTCACCCGCGGTAGTCCAATCGGCTCCTGAGCGCCAGCCTGCGCCAGCACCGGTTCCTCCGCCCAAAAGGGACCGCAACTAAGCCGCACCACCGGCGCCCTGCCCCGCTGATTGATAAAATGCGAGGCAGGGCTACTTACGGTTGTTGCTGGACTAGAGAAATATGCCGATGCGGCGCGAACAATCAAATGAAACAAATAGAAGAAAGATCAGGCTGTGTCTTTTGGCGGCATTGCGGTGCACAAAGCGCTCGGGGAGTGTACGCTCGCTCGCAGCGGCCATAACCAAAGGACTTTGTCTTGGCCTGCTGGCCGTCAGTTTTACCCCCCACCAAGTTGCCGCTGCGGACAACGCTACCCAATCGTTCAACCCGAGCCGCTCATTGTCTGCGCATGAAGTTGCAGCAGCCCCCTTATCTATTGAGACGCAACCCGTGGCGGCACCTCATCCCAAACGGGCGAACTTCGAACGGGAGCATAAGTCCCGGGACGCCCAGCACGTGGCAGACTGGGTCGTCGATTCAGGTGACAATCGCGGCATGCCATTCGTGATTGTCGACAAGGTGGACGCCAAAGTCTTTGTATTCGATGCCGATGGGCGACTTAGTGGCGCAGCCCCAGCCCTGCTGGGCCTTGCGCGGGGTGATGACGCCATCCCCGGTATCGGTGACCGGAAGTTGTCGGACATTCGCCCTGAGGAGCGCACCACACCGGCGGGCCGCTTCGTGGCCTCGCTGGGCTATAATTTACACGGAAAGGACATCCTCTGGGTGGACTACGACGGTGCCGTTTCCCTGCATAGGGTGATTACGACCAATCCCAAGGAGCGCCGCCTGCAGCGCCTGGCCACTCCAACGCCGCTCGACAAGCGTATTTCCTATGGTTGCATCAATGTTCCGGCGAAGTTCTACGATAACGTCGTGAGCCCGGCTTTTACCGGGGCGAATGGCATCGTCTATGTGCTGCCGGAAACCCGGTCGAACAGCGAAACCTTCGCGTTGTATTATGACGTCGAGTTACGTTGGGGAACAGGCACAACCGCGGACTTCGACGAGGGAACAAGGCTAGGCCACCGGCAGTAGGACCTCAGGGTAGGCCGCCACAAGGCTCTCGACCTTAAGGAAAACCTGAATGGCGAATTGGGCCGGGCCAGGGTAACAGTTAATTTTCCCAAAATAGGCGTTTTCGGGCTTAGAAGGCCGGTCAAGGCCTCAAAATCATTGCTGTAAGAAGCTTGGGGGGCGCGGAGACAGGATTCGTCATCAGTTCCGTAAATCCTGCGTGTCGCTCAGCTTTCCTCATTGCTCATCTGAAAGGACTTCCTGCACCCGCCCGACCTGCCCGTCCTCCAGCCGCACTTTGATCCCACGAGAATGGGAGGCTGAAGAGGTAAGGATATCTTTGACAACCCCGACGGTTCGTTTCCCGCTTCGTTGGTCCTTTTTCAAGATAATTGCAACGCGGTTGCCGGGTCGAATGTCACTGCGCAGTTGGCCGTTCATTATGCTCCTGCCTCCTCGGGGCACAGGCGAAACGGTGGTTGATACGAACTCGCATTCAAACGCTCACGGTGCCGGCTTCGTCGTCGGACCCTCACTTCGTTGCGGGTCTCCGCTACACGCAGGAGTTTCAGGCAATGCGTCCAGTCCGCGCCCGATCTTTTCTGAGGGCGGCCCATCGACGTACCATGGTGTACGCCTCCGTCGCCTTCTTCTCGCCGCCTTGTGATCCATTTTGAATGCAACTCCGTATAGGAGCTTTGCAGGCAGACTTTCTATTTTTTTGTCTTCTCCTGGAGTTTTGTTCTCAAAAGGTCTGCCAGGGTTCCCATAGGGCGATTTTCCTTTAAATATGGCGAATAGTCTCCATCACCTTCTTTCTGATCTTCCGCCTGTTCACCTCCTGCCAATGACAGTGAGATGCGTTTATTGTCCCTGTCAACATTATCGACCTTTACTTCAACAACCTGGCCCTTTGTCAGGACCTCGTGCGGATGCTTGATCCTTTTGCCCGCCCCGAGTCTGGAAATGTGAAGAAGACCGTCCACTCCAGCGGCAAGCGAGACGAAGGCGCCAAAATTCGTCAATCGGACCACGGCGCCGCTGTGGCGCGATCCTTGAGGAAAATCCTTCTCTATGTTCTCCCAGGGGTCCGGCAAGGCTCGTTTTAAACTGAAAGACAGACGCTCCTTCTCCCAATCCAGTTTCATAACCATCACTTCAATTTCCTGGCCGACTCTCAGCACTTCGTTGATTTCCTCCACCCGGTCCCAACCGATTTCCGAGACGGGGATAAGCCCCTCCAGGCTGCCGATTTTAAGGAAAGCGCCAAAACTATGGATGGAGCTGATCGTTCCGGTAACCCTGGCCCCTTCCCGTAAAAGGCCTTTTTGCTCCTCCCTCTGCTTTTGACGCTCTTCTTCCAGCACCGATCTATTAGACAGAACGATGTTTCGCCCTTTCTCATCGTATTGAGTGATTCGGAAAGCAAGATGGCGGCCCAGGATGTCTTTTGGGTTTCCCTCCCGTTTCAACAAGACCTTCCACGGGTATTCCGTTTTGCCACGCATCTTCCAGGTAGTATCGTCCGGCCTCGCCACCGGTGATCCGGGTGGTAAAACGCAGCTCATTGCTGTCCGCCGACAGCAAATAAGCATCAACGACGTCACCTTCCTTTACCGAAAGGTTGCCTTCCTCATCCAGAAATTCCTTCCCGTCGAGATAGCCTTCGCTCTTTCCACCCAAATCTATGAAGATCCACTCCGCCGAAATCTTGACGACCCGCGCCTTCACCTTCTGCCCCGGATTGAACCGGAGAGGCTTCACAAAACTCTCCTGTAAAAGTTCGGCGAAGCTTTCCTCTTCCACTATTTCATCTTCTTTTTCATTGTCCTCATTCATCTGGGCCCTCAACCTCTTCCCAAAATTTAATTTTCGAACCAGCGATTACTAAATTAATCTGCTTACCACAATAATAATAGCGCATAATGGGAAAACTGGAGATATGGTTGACGACATCCGGAGTTGAAAAATCATGGAAATCGAACGGGCCATGATCGAAGACGCTCCCCGGATCCTGGCGCTGCAAAAGTTGGCGTATCGAAGCGAGGCCGAAATTTACAATGATTTTTCGATACAACCGTTGCTGCAGACGCTGGAAGACCTCAAGGGCGAGTTTCAATCCCATAATGTTTTCAAGGTTATGCAGGGAAATGATCTGGTGGGTTCCGTGCGAACCCTGGTGAAGGGCGACACGTGTTACGCGGGGAAGCTGATAGTGCATCCGGCGCATCAGAATCAGGGGATTGGTCATGCGCTCCTGGCCTACATTGAAAGTCATAATAATATGGTAAAAAGGTTCGAACTGTTTACGGGCCATCGCAGCGCGCGGAATCTATATTTGTACGAAAAGCTCGGATACCGGGAATATAAGCGGGAAAAGGCGGACGATCGTTTAATTTTGATTTTTTTGGAAAAGCAACGGGAAGCAACCTGACTACAGGGGTAAGCGGCTTCCGGCTATCCCAGCCGATAAAAGGAACGCGTGTTCAGCTCCGTAATCCCTGCGGCCTCCTCAACCGAAATGCCTTTGATCCGTGCAAGCTCCCGGAGGGCAAGGATCAAATCGGCTGGCTCCGATATTTTGCCCTGGTATTCGACCGGCGCGTCGGTTTCAACCATGATGCGCTCAAGAGGGGCAAACGCCGCCGCATCACGGTGAAAAGGGCTGTAGGCAAGCGCCGGGGTTACGGAGATGAAGTATCCGGAATCGAGCAGTCCGGTCAGGACCTCTTTTTCACCGGTGAACCAGTGGAAGACTGCCCGTTCGATTCCGGCCGATGCGGTCATCTCGAATGTGCGGGAATATGAGAACCGTGAGTGTATTATGACCGGCTTATCTGCGGTTTTTGCCATCGAGAGGAGCCGTTCGTAGACTTCCCACTGGACCTGTTTTTTTATCTTGGTCTTGTAGTCGATGCCGACCTCGCCAAGGGCCACGCAAAATGGGAGCCTCTCTTCTACAAAGGCAAGGTTTCGTTCGATTTCATCGGGAACTATCGACCATGGGTGGTATCCAACCGCCGGATAAACGATCCCGGGGAACCTGCCGGCGATATCCAGTGTTGCCCGATTCGACTCGATATCCATACCGACCCCTATTATTGCGTAAACTCCGGCGGAGGCGGCCCGCGAAATTGCGGCGTCGATATCATTTATTTCATTGAGGTGAGCATGTCCGTCAATCATGACAGTGAGCAGCGAACAGTGAACGGTTAAAAACCAAAATCCCTCAATCCTCAGTTCCTTGCCGGATATAGTGGTATATCCCCTCGGTATCGCCGGCGTCGAAAGATCGAAACTCATGGTCGCCGCGGAACCAGGTGATCTGCCGCTTGGCGTAGCGGCGCGTTTCCCGCTTTATTTGATAGGCCGCCTCATCGAATGAAACGGCGCCCGCAAGGTGAGCGGCCATCTGCCTGTATCCGAGCGACTGCATCGATTTGAGCTGCGTTGCGTAGCCCATGGCGAGGAGCCTTTCGACCTCGTCTTTGAAGCCTGCTTCGAGCATCGAGTCGACCCGCCGGTTTATCCGTTCGTAGAGTTCCCCGCGCTCCCGGTTGATAAAGACCTTGATCGCGGGAAAAAGCTGCTCCCTGAAACCGTGGCCCCTCTGTAAAGCGGACAAAGCAACGCCTGTAAGGCTAAAAACCTCAAGCGCACGAAGAATTCTCTGCCGGTCGTTCGGGTGGATTCTTGCCGCCGATTCGGGATCGATCCGCACAAGATCGCAATAGAGCTGACCGAGGCCTTTAGACTTCTCATCTGCAACGAGTTTGTTCTTCAGTTCCGGGTCCGAGGAAGGTCCCGGACAGAGGCCGCGGGTTAGAACTCTCATGTAGAGGCCGGTGCCTCCCACCACCAGAGGGACTCTGCCGCGCTTCTTTATATCTTCGATCGCCGCACGGGCAAGGTGGAGGTATCTTGCCGCATCGAACGGCTCATCGGGGTCGACTATGTCTATGAGGTGGTGTGGAACCGTCCGCCGTTGCTCCAGGGTTGGTTTTGCAGTCCCGATCTCCATGTGCCGGTAAACCTGCATTGAATCGGCGTTCACTATCTCGGCTGAAAGCCGTGTGGACAGTTCGATCGACAGCGAAGTCTTTCCCGATGCGGTCGGCCCGGCCAGGAGGACCACCGGGGTGGCGCGCCCCTCATCAGCTCCTTTTGAAGAATCGGAAAATCTGCTCATAAGTCAGCTTGTATGAAAGTGGGCGGCCGTGAGGGCATGTAAAGGGAGCATCAGCCGAATCGAGCAATGCAAGCAGGCCCTTTATTTCATCTGTCTTAAGCCTGTGCCTGGCCCGCACAGACCCGTGGCAAGACGCGACCCTGGCAAGACCCATGAGGATTTCGCCTTCATTTGCCGGACACTCCTCTTCGGCGTGCCGGAGGTAGTCGCGCAGTATTTCTTCGGGTTTAAACTCCGATAGAGTCGCCGGGACTGCATGGATCGCGAAACTGCTTCCTCCGAAAGGCTCGATTTCAAATCCGATATCGCGTAAAGAAGGGATGAGGCTTTTCAGCAGCACGGCCTCCTTTGGCAAAAGGTCCACGACTGAGGGCCGGGTGAGGAGCTGTGCGGCCTTTGTCTTCTTTTTGCTCAGGCTGTTGAAGACGATCCTTTCATGGGCTGCGTGCTGGTCTATGAGAACAAGGCCGTCGGGGGCTTCAAGAAGGATGAACGAGTTTGCGAGCTGCCCGATGAGATTAAGGCTGGAGTAAGCAACTTCCTCCGCATCGTGCTCAGCTTCGAGCGGCGCGCAGGCCGGCTTTTCCGGCAAGACGCGTTGATCGGGCGGTGCGCTTCCGGATACCGGGTATCCAGTATATCCACGCTGCGCACGGTATTCTGTATCCTGAGGCCGGCTTGCGGAACCTAAAGGCGCCTGGCCTTCACGTGCCATCCCGCCATAAGGGGCCGACTGCCTTTTTTCGAAAAATCCGCCTTCCTGCCGCGCAAATCCGTACGACTTAGGGCGAAGCGCCGAAAGGGCCTCAAAGAGGGCATCCCGCAGAATCGATATTGCTTCGCCGGGGTTTCTAAACCGGATTTCTCTTTTTGTGGGATGCACGTTTACGTCCACCAGCGCCGGCGAAATCCCCACAAAGAGTGCGGCGACCGGAAATTTTCCGCGCGGAATGAGGGCCTCATAGGCTGTTAAAACGGCCCTCTGAAGAAGCCTGTCCCAGACGGCTCTTCCGTTTACATAAAGAAAAAGACTCTGGCTGTTCGTTCTCTGGATGTCGGGAGGCGCAAGGAAACCCGAAACGCTTACGCCGCTTTTTTCAAAATCGATCGATGTAAGCGACCTTGCAATCTCGGGTCCAAGCACCTGCGAGGCCCTCGGGAGAAGACCGTCGCACTTCAAGTGGTCGCACACCAACTTTTCCTGGCTTGACAACTGCATGTGGATCTGAGGGTTTGCCAGTGAAATGCGCAGAAACTGGTCGGTTATGTAAGCAAGTTCTGTTTCAGCGGTCCGCAGGAACTTGCGCCTTGCCGGAACGCAGTAGAAAAGGTCGCGCACCAGCACCTGAGTTCCGGGAGGACACCCCTTTTCGCGAACGTCTTTTATTACGCCTCCTTCAACTCTTATAGATGTCCCGCAAAGGGCCTCATGTTCTCGAGTGCTCAGCTCAAAGCGGCTTACAGCCGCAATCGCCGGAATGGCCTCTCCGCGAAATCCGAGCGAAGATATGGAACTCAAGTCTTGGGCAGACCTGATCTTGCTTGTGGCATGCCGTTCGAGCGACATGAGCGCATCCTCGGGGCTCATGGCGCACCCGTTGTCCACTACGCGGATTTCCCGGCGCCCGCCGTCGAGCAGGCCAACCGAAATCCTGGCGCTCCGAGCGTCTATGCTGTTTTCGATCAGCTCTTTCACCACCGCCGCAGGCCGTTCGACGACCTCGCCCGCAGCGATCTGGTTGCACAAAATATCCGGTAAAATCACTATTTTACCCACCAGTTTCTCCAGGGACTCAAGCCTATTGACAGAAAAGCCCCATTCCAGTACTACAAATACACCTTAAGACACTATTGTATCATACAGGAAAATCTCAAGGCAAAAACAGGACCAGGGATTTTGTTGTGACAGCGTAAACGTCTACCGCACAGGTAACGCGTAGAATCGAGCAGACCCATGGATTCCAATCCCTACCAGCCACTGGTAAGCCTTCTGTCCAACATCCTCGAAGCTTATACCACAGGTTTTTTTGTTTACGATGAAAGAAACCGTCAGTTGAACCTTGCCGCCGTTCAGAGCCTCAGCAAATTCATTCCCTCCGAGATTTCACTTCCCCTGGAAGGAAGCGGCATACTTTCCCAGGTACAAAAAGTGGGGCAAACCATACACCTCGATAAGCTCCATGAGGCGACCTCATCGATATCCCTTACCCTTCCTTTCTACCGGGAGGGCGAATCCCACATAAAAGGGCTCTTTGCTGTCCCGGTTGCGGGCGGAGCGGGGATTCTCTACGTCGATACAAAATATGGCTGGGGGTTTAACGACAAGCAGCAAAAATGGATAAAGGAGTTTGCCGAGCTACTCGGGGGACTTTTGAAAAACCGTGAAGAAACAAGGCGGCAGGAAAACTACGCCAAGGTATTCGATATTTTGCACGGGCTCGACGAAGTCGCTTTCAAGGGCTACGCTCTTGAAAGCTACTGCGAGCTGTTCGTTACCAGGTGGTCGCAATTTCTTGGCACGGACTTCGGCTTTCTGGCCCTCAAGGAACCCGGGACGAAAAGTTTCCGCATCCTGGGCTGCACGGCAAATACTCCGCGAGGCCTGGTCAATCAGACTTTCCCGACAAAGCAGGGACTGATCGGCTGGGTCCTGCAAAACCAGAAAAATCTGCTCATCATCCGTCTCAATCCCGACACATCGGACCATTACCTTTTTTCGTCCGGCGAAAACCTTCCCCATCAGGGCACGCTCTGGGGAATGCCCGGCCAGACTTCGCTGGGATATGAACTTGCCCTCGTTTTCCTGTCGCGGCAGGTGATCGACTGGAACTCCGATTCCGAGCGCGCCGTAGGGCACGCGTTTCATTTTCTTCAGCTCCTGCTCGAGCAGATCTATTACAAGGAAGAAAACGAGGCGCTCCACTCATACGACATCTGTACGGGGCTGTTCAACGCCCCGGCTTTTGAATCAAGAGTCGAAGGCCTCTTTCACGCCTCCATGCAGTCAAACGCTCCATTTGCTCTCGGGCTAATTCAATTCGAACCCTGGCAGATACTTACCACGAAAGTCCTGCCCAAAAGAATCCGTCAGTTGCAGCGCGAACTCGCATCGTCTCTTTGCGATGCGCTGCCTCCCGGGGTCCTGGTCGGGCAGCTTACCCAGAACCGCTTTGGCGTTTTGTTTGCCGAAACGACGGTGCAGGAGGCCGAAAGCCTGCTTGCCGAGCTTACCCGCTTTGGAAAGATCGCGCTCAAAGGAGTCAAGGGTGTCAAACTCCACCCCTACATCTCTTCGGCCGGTTTTCCACAGGACGCGGCAAAAATGGAGGACCTCTGGCCCCTTGTCAACCAGCGGCTGTTTTCAGCCTTTGGTGTAAAAGCTGAAAAAACGGCCTCATAAACAGTTGACCGGCTGATTCATTATCTATAGACTATGCGCAATAACAGGCAAAATAGAAGGGTCATATATGTTTGGATGGCTTTTGTCATATTTTTCAAAAGACCTGGCGATGGACCTGGGGACGGCGAACACGCTTATCTACATGCGGGGTAAAGGGGTCGTTCTAAACGAACCGTCGGTTGTCGCAATAAACCAGGATACCCACCAGGTCATAGCGGTGGGGCAGGAAGCAAGAAACATAATCGGAAGACACGGCCAAAGAATCGTAACCATTCGTCCGCTCAAAGACGGCGTCATTGCCGATTTCGAAGTAACAGCCGTGATGATCAAGTATTTTTTGTCGAAGGTTTTGAACAAGCGTCATCTCTTGCGCCCCAGGCTTGTCGTAGCTGTCCCCACCGGGATCACATCGGTTGAGAAAAGGGCCGTAATCGAGGCCGCCGAACAAGCCGGGGCCAGGTACATACATCTGGTCGAAGAACCGATGGCCGCGGCGATCGGAGCCGGCCTTCCCGTTGACCAGCCCTATGGAAGCATGGTGGTGGACATCGGGGGCGGGACGACCGAGGTGGCGGTAATTTCAATGTTTGCCGTGGCCTACAGCGAATCGGTCCGGGTGGCGGGGGACGAGGCCAACGAGGCGATCCTGCGCTACATCCAGCGCGAGCGGCAGATGATAATAAGCGAGATCCTGGCAGAATCGGTGAAGATGAGGATAGGTTCGGCCGTTGCTCCCGAAAAGCCCGAAACGATCGAAATTACGGGCAAGGAAATTCTGTCCGGCATACCGAAAATATTTACTGTCGGTGATGAAGAAATCCGCGAAGCGATAAAGGAACCTGTAGCGGCAATCGTTGAAGCGGTGAGGCGCGCGCTTGAGAAAACCCCGCCGGACCTGGCCGCCGACATTCACGACAACGGGTTCTGGCTCGCCGGCGGAGGAGCGCTTTTAAAGGGCCTCGATAAACTTCTCACCGAATCCACCAAGCTCAAAGTCAACATTGCCGACGACCCGCTTACCGCTGTGGCCAGAGGCGCCGGTACCGTGATCGAACATATGGATTTCTACAGGAACGTTTTCATAAACTAGCAGCGTCCATCCGGAAACCCCGGTTGAAACACTAACAGTTTCCGATTCGGAAAGGAGGGATTTTTCGTTCTGGCTAGGAAATCGAAGGCTTGCGCGGAGGCGTACTTGGGTACGGCGCACAAGGAAGCCCGAAGATTGACACCTCCAGGGCGGAAAAGGACCCTTTCCGGATGGAAACTAGGCTGCTCCCGTTCGGGAAGACAATGGCGGATATCATCGATCTTTCCACCAGGCTTAAACCTGGAACCAACCTGATCGCCTCGTCTCCGCTCGAGTTTCGCAAAGGCGAATGGCTTTCCGGAAGCGCCATTTTGTGCATGCGGGAAGAATCCGCAAAGCTGGAAGCCCAGCGCCGCAAAGCAACGCCGGACAGGCCCTCCATAACGCTGGTTCCTAACCACCTTAGACTGGACGGCGGCTATCACTACACGTTCCTGTGGCTTTTCAGGTTTCGGGAAGATGAAAAACGCATGCGCCGCGTCTATTGGCTCGCCGGACTCATGGAGTGCGCCACCAAGGCGCCGTCCCCTGTTTTGCGTACCGACCTGGTGCGAAGATTTTTCAAAATCATAAACGAGGAACGCGAAAAGCTCAACGTCGCGTGGAAAGGCAACGTCCGCGATTTTTTGCTTCCGCTCCACCCCGAGCTTTATAATCCCGGCGTCTTCATGGATACCATCCGCAACGCTTCGTCTCTAAAGGACCTCCTGAGCGGCATAGAACAGGAGACAAACTCCCAGTTTGACATTCTTGCACACAGCTACGTCTTTTATGTGCCGGAAGCATTCCTGTTCAAATAATCAACAGCATGAGGGCTGGCATACCGCCCGCCCGGCGATAAATACCGGGATCATGAAAAATATTGAAAAGAGCGCATGTATCGGAGTCGACCTAGGTGGGACCAACCTCAGGGCGGCCCTGGTGGATCGTTCCGGGGAAATAATCGAGTCGCGGATAACGCAGGTGCCGCTTGACCGGGGGGCGGAAAGGATTTCGAAAAAATTGCTCGCCCAGTGCCGGGCGCTCGTTCGTTCAGCAGCGAAGCTGGGGATGGAGGTCGGGGCCATCGGGCTTGCGGTCGCCGGGAAAATCGACAGGGCCGGCGGTTCGGTGATTTTTTCTCCGAACCTTCCGGTGCTCGATGGATACCCACTGGGGCATGATATACGGCGGAATTTGGGAATCCCCGTTTGTATGGAAAACGACGCAAACGCCTTCGGCCTGGGTGAGAGCTTTACGGGCGCCGCCAGGGGAGTTCGAAACTGGGTCGGGATCACGCTTGGCACGGGTACGGGAGGCTGCCTCTTCCTCAATGGAAAGCTGTGGGAAGGAGACGACCTCGGGTTTTCGGCGGAGATCGGCCACATGATTGTGGAGCCTGGAGGGCCGGTTTGCCCCTGCGGGTCGGAAGGGTGCCTGGAGGCGTTTGCATCGGCGCGTGCGCTCGTATCGGGCGCAAGAAGAGCCGTCCATGAGCAAAAGAATGAGGAGAGCCCGCTCCGTGCGCTCGAATCAGAGGGGAAACTAAGCGCACAGGCGATCTATGCATGCGCGAAAAGAGGAGATCCCACGGCGCTGGCCCTTTTCGATAAGATGGGCCGGGCGCTGGGGATTTGTCTGGCAAACATCTTCTCGGCCCTCGGGATAAGGCGCGCGGTCATCGGAGGAGGGGTCAGCACGGCCTGGGACCTTTTCATAGGCCCGCTGGAAAAGGCCCTTGCTCAAAATTGCTCGATGCTCGACCCCGGTCTTGCCGTTGTTACGCAAAGCCGCCTCGGAAACGATGCAGCCCTCATCGGGGCCGCGCGGCTGGCCGCAGGCGCAGGCAGGCGAGTGGGTGAACCGGTGAACAGGTCTTATGCCAAGCCGCTCTCAAAGCGGTAAGAAATGAGCGGGGGAATGATTTTGGATGTTTGCACGCAACCTGGTATTAAGAGATTTCCGATTCGATTACGGCGCACGAATCCTCGGCAAAAGGGAAAAGGCAGCTTGTATCAAGGCTCCCGATATAGCTTTTTATATCGGGAATTCCCTCCACCCTGAGGAAGCGCTCTATCCCATCGATTATCTCGGCCGCGGCGCCGGGGTTTATGAAATTGGCGGTCCCCACCTGGACGGCGCCGGCGCCTATGAGCAAAAACTCGAGGGCGTCCGTTGCGTTGGTGATCCCGCCGATTCCTATCACCGGGCATTTGACCGCCCGGCTGACCTCATAGACGCACCGAAGAGCAACGGGTTTTACCGCAGGTCCGGAAAGCCCCCCAAAAATATTGGCCAGCCGCGGCCTCCTGGAAAAAATATCTACGGCCATGGCCGCCACGGTGTTTATACAGGAGACGATATCGCTTCCGGCCCCTTCGGCGGCTTTGGCGATTTCCGAGATGCTCGTCACGTTCGGCGTGAGCTTGGTGATTAGCGGAAGACTCGTGGCGCGCCTGACTGATTCCACCACCCTGGCGGTCATCGCCGGATCGGTACCGAAAACCATCCCGCCTTCTTTTACGTTCGGGCAGCTTACGTTGATCTCCAGGGCGGCTATCCCCGGCACACGATCGAGCCGGGCGGCAAGCTCGGCATACTCCTCGATCGTGCTGCCGAAGATATTTACGATTACGGGAACGTCCAGATTGCGCAAAAAGGGGAGCTTGACGGACAAAAACATTTCGACCCCGACATTTTCCAGGCCGATTGCGTTTATCATGCCTGCCGGGGTTTCGACCAGGCGGGGAGGGGGGTTCCCGGCGCGGGGTTTGAGCGAAATCCCCTTCACCACGACGGCCCCGAGGCGTCCCGGGTCGAAGAAGCTCGAGTACTCTTCACCGTAGCCGAAGGTGCCGGATGCGCTCATAACGGGATTTTTGAGGCGCAGCGGCCCTAGCTGAACAGCCAGGCCGGGGGAGGCGTCTGCTGGGCTAAAATTTTGCTCCATTTGATAGATCCTGCCGAAAAGATCGGGCCGTCTTCGCACACGTGGACGAAGCGTTCGGATTCGGGGTCGCCGGGTGTCGATGCGGGGAGCGCGCACCCCAGACAGGCCCCGATCCCGCAGGCCATGAGAGATTCCATCGAAAGCCGGGCGAGCGCGTCATTTGAGAGCGCCCACCTCGCCACGTGATACTGCATGGCGAGCGGTCCGCATGAATAGAGTTCCAAGGGCCGGAAGTCCCCCGCCGCCGTAAATTCTTCGAACATCCGGGTAATGCGCCCCGTGTAGCCAAAACTGCCGTCGTCGGTTGCAAAGTGGACCTGAACGCCCAGGTCCCGAAAAAAGTCTTCGGGCAAAAGCTCGGACACCGCGCGGGCGCCGTAGAAAAGGCGCAGGTTTTCGAGGCCCCTCGGCCCGCGGTCTGAAACCACCTGTGCGATCAGCTCCAGAAGAGGCGCTATCCCGATCCCGCCGGCAATGAAGGCCAAGGGAGCAGTCCTGTCGACCGGCAGTTCGAATCCGTTTCCCAGAGGGCCGATAAGGCTTGCGGCCGATCCCGGCGCAAGCTGCGACATGAGCCACGTGCCGCGGCCCACGACCTTGTAGAGGATTTCGAAATCCCCCTGTCCGGCATATATCCGGCTAAAGGAAAAGGGGCGGCGCAGCAGCGGATCGGTCCCCTCACGCACGCGAATCATCACGAACTGCCCGCACCGGGCCGCGCCCGCGATTTGAGGCGAATGCAGCCGGAGCCGGAATATCTGCCCGGCAATTTTCTCCTGGTAAATTATGCGGGCATCTTCGATTATCTTATCCAAACTTAGCTCCAAAGCTTCAATGTTTCACGCGAAGACGCGAAGGCGCGAAGGAAAAGGCCTTTGACAGAGCCTGCCCCCGACCCGATCGGGGGATTAACAGCTTTTCCACCCGATTACCGCCGCCATGCGCCCGGTTGGGCCTTCGCCCCGGTACGAAAAAAATTCCGCCTTCCCGCACACGGTGCATCTTGCCGCAAACTCGATGTTCTCCCCGCGGATTCCGGCCGACGTCAACTGGTGCCGCGTGATTGCCCAGAAGTCGAAGTATTCGGGGCGAACCTGAAAGGACCAGAACTTCTGCGGAATCTCCCTGCGGTAGTTTGCAAATTCGGCGCAACATGGGCCAAGGGACGGGGAAACGGCGGCAAACGTGGCGGCAGGATTCAGCCCGAAGCGGTCCCTGAGGTACTGGACCGTCTTTGCGGCAATATTGAGGACGCTTCCGCGCCACCCGGAGTGGATATTGGCAATGACGCGGCTTTGCGGGTCGGCGAGGAAAATGGACTGGCAATCCGCGATCTTTATTACAAGGCCAAGGCCCGGCAGATCGGTCGCAAGCGCGTCTGCCGGAGGCGCGATCAAAAGGGGCGGGCGCTCGTGCAGGCTCCGGGCGGACTCATTGCCGATGAAATTTATCGAGTCGCCATGGAACTGACGGCCGGAAACGAGCCTTTCGAGTCCGATAGCGTTCTTTATGCGGGTAAGATTTTCCTGCACGGCCCCGGGTGAGTCGCCATTGCTCCAAGACGCGTTCAGGCTCTCGAAAGGCGGCAGGCTTACCCCGCCCCGCCTGGTGAAAACCCCGTGCAAAAGCCCCGGAACGCCGGACAGGTTCCTGAACGTGAGAAAAGGAACGCTTTCACCCGCATGAATTTGTTTCATCGGATCGGCTTTTATCTTCGTGCCACTCATGGTCGATTCCCGGTCAAGTGTTAGCCCGATTAAGCTTTTAATCAGAATGGGTCCGACAGTAAACAGAAAATGTCCCCTTTTTGCCGGTCAATGGTTAAAATGAATACTCGAGCGCGAGGCCGTTCGCTCCCGCCAGGGCCAAAGGGCTTAGAGGGAAAGTTCATGCTGCGAAAAACCCATCGACAGGACTTCTTCATTGCAAATACAGGCCAAATGCAATAGGGACCTGCGTAAATGCTTGATTTTATTAACATGTGGAATTTTTCGCTGAAAATACAGCTCAAATTCGGCGGATAATCCAGCAACAACTTAATTTCATTGACAGTTTCGAATTTCCTTCTCAACAATAACAGCGGATAACAGCGAGCGTGAACAGCGGATAACAGCGAGCGTGAACAGCGGAAGAGCAGTGAGGATTGAGGCCCCGGACTGGACACTTCCGGGGTGACGAGGCCCCGGACTGGACACTTCCGGGGTGACGAGGGCTGAGCGGGTTGCATTGCAAATACAGGCCAAATGCAATGGAGCAGTGAAGAGTGAACTGAAAAAACGCCTTCCATGCTTCCCGCTTCCTGCTTCACGCTTCACGGAATATTATAGCATGAAGAAATCCAGCGCTGCCAAACGGCAACCAGAAGCGGCAAAAAGCGGAAAAGAAACGGTGTGCAGTGAGTGGGTGAATGGGTGAAGAGCGAGTGCGCGAACAGGAGAGGTCTGCTCACTGCAAATGTCATGTTTTTCGTCTTTTTAATTGGAGCAATATGGAAGAGCGGATAAAGGAATGTTCCCGGGTGACAATCGAATGCGAGATGCGGGTCGTGCCGGCCGACGGCCCGGGGCCGATTGTCCAGTCTCAGACATGCAGTTTTGTAATGGGCGTCGACGTGCAGTATCCGTCAGTCGAATCGGCGCTCATGGGCAAAAAGGCCGGTGACCGCGTAAAGGTCCGCGTCCCGCCCGAAGAGATATTCGGCGCATGCGACCCGGAACTGGTTCGTGAGCTTCCCGGGGCCGACTACAAAAAGGAGAGGGTCAAGCCCGGCAGGATGTACCGCGAGATCAAGCGCAAGTGCCTCGTGCAGTTCATGGTAAAAGAGGTGCGCGGCGAGGTGATCGTGGCTGATTTTAACGATCCGAGGGCCGGAACGCGGGCCGAATTCGACATCCTGGTAAAAGAGGTCCGCCCGGCCAAAAAAGAGGAAATGCAGCCCGCCTGCGCAAAGGTGCCCGAGTTCCCGGAATGGTAAAGTTTCCGTGCCGGAAACTGCCGGTCTGATCGGGTGTTTTCGGAATGTCACGAGTCGAGGGTCGAAGGTCTCTTATACGAAGCTGCGTTCAAGGTTGAAACAATGGAAAAGAGCGGGGGAATGATTTTTCAGTTTACAGATACCCCGCACCCCCAGAGCCTGCCCCGGACCCGATCCGGGGATCTACAGGCTCCGCCAGGCGGAAGGGGGGATGGGGGGCACATGTCCCCCCATCCCCCACACCTCGCAGAGCGTCGAGATTTGGATGTTTGGACGCAACTTGGTATTAAGCACCGGCGGCGCGGTTTTATTGACAAAGGCCGGCGCCTGTGATACGCAACCGACTTGGGTCCTGCCGGGTTTTCGGCAGCGGCATCCGCATTTTTTCCTGCCTTATAGAGGGCGACTAGCTCAGGGGATAGAGCGTTGGTCTCCGGAACCAAAGGTCGCGGGTTCGATCCCCGCGTCGCCCTCCAGGTTAATCAGGAGCTTAGTCGATAGATTTGCTTTATTTTCTTCGGGTTGAAACATTGCCCCAACAGTATCCCCAACAGAGAGGCAGAAAGACCGATTTTTTTAGTGTCTCTCATGTGCACGGATTGGAATTTGAGGTTTTCTCCGCTGCTCGAAATGGCCCTTCTGTTTTTTGGTGTGGTCGCTCCTTGCCGTCAGACTGCAATCGTATTTCGGTAAGGGGTCCCCCTGTTCGGACCACCCCCCGCCCTTTCCGGAACCCCTCTCGAAGATGCAGCCACCCCCAACGCCGCAAAAATTGTGAGTGGTTTTTCTCGCGTTCATTCCACAATTGTGTGGCAGGCTAAAGATTGCGCTCTATCTCGCCTCGTGACGCGGCATTTTCGAGCACAGGATCGAGGATCTCACATCCGGCCATCCCCCAACATCGTCTTCGACATTTTACTCGAAAATGACGGCTCTGGTGCCTACCGGTTGTGCTCAAAAGAGAATCGTAGATGAGTTAGGGGTGGGCATGAGCAGCCAAAGCAGAGAGATATGAATCTTTTAACAGTTCTCTGAGAATCTTTAGATCCTCATCCTGTTCTCCTGTGATACAGAAAAGAAACATGGCCCTGAAGATTGAGAAAGCTTCTTCAGATAATGCATACGGGAGCGGCTGAATCGCGGCTGGGTGCCGACCGACTACTACTTGTATCCTGTCGAATCTTAAAATACCTTCGGTTTGACGGAATGTGTAATTCGCAGCACAGTAGAAGAATTGGCTGTATAAGAGGCACTTGACTCTTTCGCTCATCTCAAGAGGCACGCCCGTATCGAAATCATCGGCTTGGACACTATAACAGGGTGCTACGAAAAGGCTGTCTTCGAGTAAGTGGGTTTTTGATCTATTTCTCAAAAGTTTGAACAGGTCAGGATCAAAATCCAGCCTAGGATTCATGATAACGCCTGGACGGTACTTTGAACGTTGAATTAAAAGCTCCTCGTTTGAGCGCAGATTGAGATATTTCAGGGGCAGCACTCGCCTAAAGTCGGTGTGCTGGCCTGCTTTTCTCACCTTGAACGCAGTCAAACTGTGTTCAGTAGGGCTGTCCCGCTGGATGTCTAAGATGGAGGGAATCTTTTCTATAATCGGCACGATGATTCGGCAAAACTGCCCAGTACCGTAGGAACTGGGTTTCACAGGAACATAAAAATCTTCCGGTTTGATGTACTGCAATAAACTCATTCAGGTGAAATCCGGGCTTTGCCAGTCAGACCTGCTTTTAGGTCTTCATCGTCCATATTTTCCAAAGATTCGAAATAAACCTCATCAAAAAACTGCCTGCCTTCGTCGAAGTCATTTCGTAAATTCGTTTTGCTACTCTTTGCCTTGGCTTTCAGATTAGCAATGGCAATTTTCCCAGCCTCAATTTTTTGCTGGGACAACTTTTTGAACTGCAGTGGTTTAGAACGCACGGACGGCCTTGCTTTCCCGAAATCCAGCAGGTCGCCTTTTTTGACACCCTCCATCGGTTCGGTTTCGAAATAAACGTAATCAAGAAGAGCCTCTGTATCTTCGCTGAACTTTTTGATGGCCCTCTTCAGAGGCGAGATAACCCAAATTGGGAAAAGGTCTTCGAGCTTGTCCGCTTCCGGATCACGGCATGAAAAAAGGTGGAAGTCGCTGTCACTGAATTTGCTCTCTCTTGAATCACGTAGGATGAGTCCCCCACCAGCAGCTTTATCTAAGTCCTCCATGATCTCAGAGCAGTACGGACCGTAATACACAAAAGCCCAAGGATACCCGGTAAGGGTGTGACCGTCGCGTTGCCTTGCAAAATAAAGGTCCGCGAGATAGACGAACTTCACCAATCTCACCGTGGTGAGTGTAATCCCAGATTCTGTGGCATACCGAGTAATGAACCGAATTAAATCAAGAGTGCTCATCAAAATTCCTGGTCCCGAGCAATGCATGGGTGAGCGACTCACATCAACATAATAATCGGTAGGAGCGAGGTCCACGTGAGCGCTTTTATGAGGTCCCGTGAACGGTATCACAAGAATCACAGAGTGGCAACGCCCATGTACGACACGGCCATGTACGGTACTGGTTTTTGCAACTCAAAAAAGGGGCGAGACGAGCTCCACATCGAGTGAGTAGTGTGTCAGACCCTGCCAACGGTGAGCACGAAGAAATTCTTGCACAAATAGCCAATGGCTGTAATATGATTCTGCATCCAATCTGGATTTCTTAGGTGTATTCCTCATGTCTTGATTCGTGTCCAGAGGCTCTCAGTAATGGGACTAGGTGAAGCTGATACCCGCGCCAAGCTCATCGATCCGGCAATACACACTTGTGGCTGGACTGAAGACCTTATCCGGCGCGAAGAAACCGCCGGGGCCATTGAGATCATAAACGGCAAACCGCGCAAAAACGCCAAGGGGCGAGTCGATTATACCTTGCGGGTAAAAGTCAACCAGGATACCCAGCCGGTTGCCGTTGCCCTGATTGAGGCAAAAGCTGAGCATCTTCATCCTGCCCATGGCCTCGAACAGGCCAAAGTGTATGGTGCGTGCAAACGGCTGAACGTCCTCTTTTGTTATTCCTGCAACGGCCATCTCTTTGTCGAGTACGACAAGACCACCGGGGTCACAAGCAAGCCGCATTCAATGTCCGAGTTCCCTTCCCCGGCTGAGCTTCGCGCCCGGTACGAACAGCACATGGGCTTTAGCTTGGAAGACACTGTTGCACGGTCGCTTCTTGTACGTTACTCGGGTGGCGAAGCGAGCCGCCGTTACTATCAGGATGCGGCCATACGTGCGGTCTTTGAAAAGGTTGCACGCAGCGAAAAGCAAGGTATCCCAGGGCGAGCGCCAGGGCAATCGCACGTAATAGTGCTGGAAATTGAGGCCGAAGTGTGAGAGAGTACCTTGGTGAATTCTATCCCGAGGAGGTCACCGACATGGACAAGGTACTTGGCACTTCGATCATCGAGC
>JBEKXG010000013.1:0-21467 GCA_049512295.1 Syntrophobacteraceae bacterium | reverse complement strand
CGATATTCTTTCGGCATTTATCACTTTCCTGGGACTTTTCACTGAATCGACGCGGCTGGACATAAAGATTTCAGGTTCTCCCAATCCTCTTCCGGAGATAACCCGGATCGTAAGGCTGCATGGGGCCGAGATTATCAGCGTCTGCCACCTGCCTTTCGAGGAGGGCCCCGAGTACTCCTATTCCCTTCGGCTCAAAAAAACGGACGTGCAGTCAATCATTGCAGACCTTGAGGAGCACGGTATCGAGGTGGTTTCCTATTAGCCGGCAGGGTGCTGAAAAAAGTTCTTTTCTTCGAGAACTTATTCCCTCCATAGAGGAGAAGCCATCCGGGGCAGATCGCTATTTTACAAAAAGCCTGTGGAGGATCTTCTGCAGGAGAACTCCGGTGAACAGGGGCGTATGAGAAGGTTGCTTGGTCCGTGGAACCTCATCACCCTGGGTCTTGGAGGAATCATCGGGGCCGGAATTTTCGTTATTACGGGGCAGGCAGCGGCACAGTACGCAGGCCCCGCTATTTCCATCTCTTTTATCATATCCGGTATCGCCTGCGGGTTTGCCGGCCTCTGCTATGCGGAGCTTGCATCTCTAATCCCTCTGTCGGGCAGCGCTTATACGTATGCGTATGCGTCCCTGGGAGAGTTGACCGCCTGGATTATCGGATGGGACCTGGTCCTCGAATATCTATTTGCAGCCTCGACCGTTGCCGGGGGCTGGTCCGGGTATGTGGTAAGCCTGCTTGGCGACCTGGGGATAGCAGTTCCACAGGCTCTGGCGGGAGCACCGCTGAGACATACGGCAGTTGAGGGTTGGCAATCGACGGGCGCAATCCTGAATCTCCCGGCCGTGCTCATCGTCTTGGCGCTCACGATCCTCTTGGTGTACGGTGTCAGGGGATCGGCGCGTTTCAATAGCGCCATCGTCCTGGTGAAAGTCACCGTTATCATGCTCTTCCTCTGCTTTGGGGTCTTCTATATAAGAGCTGATAACTGGGCGCCGTTTATCCCGGCAAATACGGGGATCTTCGGTCAGTATGGGTTTAGCGGGATTTTGCGGGGGGCTGGAGTGGTGTTCTTTGCCTACCTCGGTTTCGATGCGGTAACCACAGCAGCACAGGAATGCCGAAACCCCCAAAAGGACATGTCAACCGGTGTGCTCGGCTCCCTGATTTTTTGCACCTTGCTTTACGTCCTTGTGGCGCTGGTGCTCACGGGGATGGTGAAATACGACTTGTTGTTCGTTCCTGATCCCATCGCGTTCGGAGTTAAGGCCGCAGGGCCCGGACTGCTTTGGCTGAGGCCGCTTGTAAAAATGGGCGCCATCGCGGGTCTTAGCTCAGTGATTCTCGTTGTGCTCTTCGGGCAATCGCGAATTCTATATACCATGGCGATGGACGGGCTTCTGCCGGCACAACTGGCCGGAGTGCATCCAAAGTACAGGACCCCTCATATAGCGATCATTCTGACGGGTATTTTGGGAGCAATCCTTACGGCAGGTTTTCCCGTATCCGTTCTCGGTGAAATGGTTTCGGTCGGAACGCTTTTTGCCTTCGCTGTCGTTTGCATGGGCCCTCCCCGCGGTAACGCTGTTTCGACTGGTAGTATGGATGGTTGTCGGCCTGGGAGTTTACTTTTCATTTGGAGTGAGGCACAGCGCTATTCGGATTAACGATTGACGGTCCGGCCGCCAACGAATTTCCGGCCACAACGATAATGCCCGGTTGATGACATTTTCCTCTTGGAGGAACGCAGCATGACAGAGTCAAATCTTTTCGTAGGCACCTGGAAGCTGGTTTCATGGGAAGTTACACAGTCCGACGGCACGATTCACTACCCCTGTGGCAAGGATGCCGTCGGGTATCTGATCTACACAGCCGATGGCTACATGTCTGCCGGAATCATGGATCCTGATCGCCGGCAAAGTGATCCAAACTTCCCGCTCGAAACCGCCGACGCTCAGACCCTTCCGGACCCGGATCGGGCGCGGGCCTACAGCACCTATCTATCCTACTGCGGAACCTACACGGTGGAGGGCAATTCGGTGACCCATCGCGTAAAAGCGGGGTTGATTCCCAGTTGGACCGGCTCGGAGCAGACCCGGTCCTTCAAATTTGACCAGAGCCGCCTGATCATTGAGTCAGGCATGCACAAGCTGACCTGGGAAAGAGCAGTCAAACAGGCCTGAGTTCGGGAACAGGCCCTGCATTCACCTGCCCTGCGCCAGCCGGGAAATAATTCGGACCAGAAGAGCCGTTCGAGGGACAAGACTGGCAACTTCGATTCGTTCCAGATCGCCGCACATATCGTAAGTCAGCGGCCCCAGGCCGTCCAGAGTGGCGACTCCCAGCGCGGCTGTAAAGCACCCATCCGAGCCTCCGTATTCTTCAATCGGGTGTAAATCGACGCCGATTTTGCCCGCCTCTTCTATTGCCAGCCTCAGGAGCAGCTCGGAGGCAGGGTTTGGTTCAAGGGGCGGCCTGGTGAGCTTTCCTTCAATATCTAAGCGGATACCGGGAAGAACGGGCGCGCAGGCGACCGCCTTCACAATTGTCTCTATTTGTTCCATCTGCGATGAATGTCGAACGCGAACATCTATATCGGCCAGAGCTTCGGCAGCGGTGACCTGCCGTGAACGGCCGCCGCTGACCAGATTCACGGAAACCTTAACTCCGGATACGGGATCGCTTATAGATTCCAGCGCAAGGATTTTCAGAGCAAGCTCCCGGCAGGCGTTTACCCCGTCCGAATCGGGCTTTAGCACATGAGCGGCTTTGCCGTGAATCCTCAGTTTGAAGGATCCCAGTCCCCATCGGCGCACTCCAACCGAATCGGGTTCGGATGAGGGCTCCATTACCAGGACCCAGGAAGAACGGCGGGCAATGTTTTCGATGTAGGGCCGGCCCCGGATGCTCCCGATCTCCTCATCACCCGTTAAGAATATGGTGACCGGAAGCGCCTCGAGGTCGAGGTCCCGCAGTGTCTTGAGGGCATAGAGCATTTGAACGATGCCGCCCTTGATATCGCCCACACCCGGCCCGTAGGCCAGTCCGCCTTCGATCCGGAAAGAATTCCCGGCTGCGGTCCCGGCTGGAAAGACCGTATCAAGATGCGCGGAAAGAAAAAGGGTTTTATTCCCCTTTCCCGGCCGGTCCGCCCACAGATGGTCTCCGTAACCCGTCTCAGGGATGGTCCGGGTTTTGAACCCCGGGCTCTCCAGCTCTTCGGCCACGATTCGGCCACATGCATCAATCCCTTCTTTGCAGAAAGTCCCACTGTCAATATCGACAAGGCGCTGGAGCAGCAACAGCATTTTATCCTGCTGCGTCTGGAGGCGGTCAATCAGTTTGTTCACAGCTTCACCCTCTAAAACCGGATATCGACCACGCAACCAGGGATGTGAAGTTTGCGAATGGGAAACAAACAGCACTTTTGGGCACAGCGGTCGTTCGGCATCTCTGCTATAATGCGGAAGTATACGGGTGCATGCGTGAAATGTAAACTTGCCTTATGGCGCCAACCGGGCAAGGACGTCTTTTTGCGATCCGGGGGCGGGGGCCGGCGGGCCTTTCAGATTATGAGGGAGTTCAGGAAGATGAGCACATCTCGCAGGGAAAGGCTTTTGGAAGAGCTTAGGATAGGCTGCGGCAGGGCCCGGCCGGTGATCGCCCCGCGGGGACCTGAGCTGCACTGCAGGGGATGGCAACAGGAAGCGGCCTTAAGGATGCTGTGCAACAACCTGGACCCCGAGTGCGGGGAAAAGCCCGACGAACTGATCGTATACGGCGGAACGGGGCGGGCCGCCAGAAACTGGGAATGCTTTGACGCAATAGTGCGCTGCCTTCTGGAACTGGAAAAGGATGAGACTCTCCTTGTTCAATCCGGAAGACCTGTGGGGATTCTAAGCACACATCGCTGGGCGCCGCGTGTGCTGATCGCCAACTCGAATCTCGTGCCCCGCTGGGCCGACTGGGATCACTTCAACTAGTTGGAGAAAAAAGGTCTCATGATGTATGGTCAAATGACCGCAGGCTCCTGGATATACATCGGGACGCAAGGGATCCTTCAGGGGACCTATGAAACCCTTGCCGCTCTTGCTCGAAAACACTGGAACGGGACGCTCAGGGGAAGGATCGTCGTTAGCGGCGGCCTTGGCGGGATGGGCGGAGCGCAGCCGCTCGCGGTCACCATGAACGAGGGTGTCATGGTCTGTGTCGAAGTTTCCTCGGTTCGGGCCGTGAGAGAGACATCCGAAGCCGAACTCTTTTCAATGACCCGCAGACATGCCGAATCTGCCCTCAGGTTTGGAACGACAACCCTGGAGATCATAAGCGGCTACGGACTCGATACCGAATCGGAGCTGAAGATGCTCCGGGTAATTGAGCGTATCGGGCGCGAACTGCCCATCGATGCAGTTCCCACCTTTCTTGGGGCTCATGCGATACCGGAGGAGTTTGCCGGGGCTGCGGACAGGTATGTGGAGCTTATCGTTTACGAAATGGTTCCCGCTGTCGCAGAACAGGCCGTGGCTCGCTTTTGCGATGTCTTTTGTGAAAAGAGCGTCTTTACGATCGAGCAGAGCCGCCGAATTCTGGAGGCAGGCCGCAAGGCAGGGATGGGACTGAAGATCCATGCCGACGAGGTCTGCGATCTGGGTGGCGCGGCCCTGGCCGCCGATCTGCGTACAACATCAGCGGAGCACCTTCTGCGTGCCTCCGATGAGAACATCCGCGCTATGGCCGGGGCAGGCGTCATCGGAATACTTCTGCCCGCCACCGCCTACAGCCTGCAAAAGCAGTATGCGCCTGCCCGGAAGATGGTGGAACTTGGTCTGCCCATCGCCCTCGCCACCGATTGCAATCCGGGCACAAGTTATACGGAGTCCATGCCCTTCGTGTTCGGTCTTTCGGTGACGGGGGTGTACAAACAGGCCGAGTTGGTTTGGGAAGGCCGGGAGTGCACAGGGGTGTGAACATAAAAAATTCCAACAGGTGAGGGGATCAAGATGAAACTCGGAATAACAGGATTGAGCAGGGCCGGCAAGACCACGGTGTTCAACGCTCTGACCGGGAGGAGCGGAGAGTCGGTCCCGCCAGGGGGTCAGGCCGTGCCGGCGCTCGGGGTTGTGGCGGTGCCGGACCCAAGGGTGGACTGGCTTAGCACCCTCTATCATCCCAGGAAAACTACGCACGCGCAGATTACCTATATGGACCTCCAGGGCATTCCCGGCATGGCTGACAACAAGCGCGAGTATATGTCGCTTCTGCTCACTCACATGAGACCGATGGATGCCTTGATCATGGTCGTACGCAATTTTGCCGACCCCGCGCTGGGAGATCCCGACCCAGCCCGGGACTTACGGGAACTGGAGGACGAATTTCTTATCGCCGATCTTGCATCGGTTGAAAAACGGCTCGAGAAATTGGACGTCGAACTCAAGCGGGGCAAAAAGCCAACCGGCGCTGAAAAGGAACTTCTCGAAAAATGCGCCGAAATGCTCAATGCCGAGCAGCCCCTCCGTACCCGCCCCGATCTTGCCAACGCCCAGGAGCTGAGGGGCTACACCTTCCTGTCCGCAAAACCTCTTCTGGCAATCGTGAACAATTCGGATGAAGATGACTCTATGCCGCCTGTCTCCCTCAGGTCGGCGGAGGCGATCATAGTACGCGGAAAGCTCGAGATGGAGCTTGCCCAACTCTCAAGCGAGGAGGCCCAATCTTTCATGCAGGATTTCGGAATAGCCGAATCGGCCCTGGACAGGGTTATCAAAAGCTCCTTCGCCCTTCTTGACCAGGTCACGTTTCTAACGGTCGGCGAGGACGAGGTGAGAGCCTGGACGATCGCCAGGGATACCCATGCCGTCGATGCCGCAGGGGCCGTTCACACAGATATGCAGAGGGGATTCATCCGGGCCGAGGTTGTCGCATACGAGGACTTGAAAAAAGCGGGAGATTACGCCGCAGCGAGAAAGCACGGCACGGTCAGGCTCGAGGGAAAAAATTACCCCGTTCGGGACGGAGATGTGATTAATTTCCGGTTTAATATCTGAATTCAGTCCAGGTCTCTCAAAGTCCAGGCATATCGGGCCGGTTCCCGTCCGGAAACCGGGCTAAGCCCGAGATCTCCTCAGGGTAACAACAGTTACCTCGCCCTTCGAATTAAATCTCACCGGCACGCCTGAGACCCCTGCTCCGGCGCTCGTATAACCCGGCATACCTCCATAATCCCATTTCCCGTGGCAAAATCGCCTGGGTGCTTTACTGTGGGTGAAGACGGGACCAAATGGAGGAACCAGTATCTGCCCTGCATGAGTATGGCCGCAAAGGAAAAGACTCGGCCGGTACCTGAGCGCCTCTTTGTAAACTTCATTTGAATGAGAGACCAGGATGGAGAAAGTTTGGAGCGGCAATCCGCCGAAGGCGCTTTCAAGGTCGTGGGCCTTGAAATAGTGGCAGTCGTCCGCCCCGACGATCCATATGCACTCCCCACCCCGTTTAATCTCATGGGAGTCGTTTACTAGAAAGGTAACCCCGTGTCCCTTCAATAAGTCAACGATTTCAGGGCAGTCGTGATTTCCAAGCACCCCTAAAATACCGTCCTTAGCACGAATCTCGGGGATGAGACGGACCGTCTCGCGAAACGCGGCGGCGAACGGGCCGTAGGTTTCCATCCTGAAGTCGCCTCCAAGAACGCACAAGTCTGCCGGGGTTTGGCGAACTATCTCAACGATTTTTTCAGTCAGGCCATCGAGGCCGTCGAGGTGCAGATCGGAAACAAACAGCACTCTATAGCCGTCAAAGGCGGGCGGCAGGTCGCCGAAGTCGAATGAGACTTCCCGCTTTTCGATAACCAGGGCGTTCCGCTTGCCTCGCTCGTAGATGTGGAGCGCCTTGAATACGGATTTCATGAACAGGTGATAATAAACCGCATCTTCAAAATTCAGGATGTAAGGAAAGGGTCTGACGGTGATTTTACACGAAACCAGTTCACGAAACCGGGTTATGGCCCGGATTCGCCGTGGGTAGGACTCAAAGGGCCTCTTGAGAAGCACCTGGTTCAGGAAAACCGATCCGTAATAGGCGCCCAACCCGAACACGACGCAAAACAGCAGGACGTATCCGGCTGAAAGCGAATAGTAAGGGGCGATCAACAGAAACGGCAAAATGCCCTCCGGGATCTGATCGAGTCCGGGGACCGCGTCGCCGCTCGTAAACGACAAGCGCCTCTTGAGAAAACTCGAGAAGAGGTCTCCGAGCATACTCAAAACCCCGACGCCAGGGCCGAGCCACAATGGAAAGCCCAAAGCCGGGCCGGCCGCGCCGCCGCAGATTATTCCAGCCAGGACGCCCCGGATGGTTTTATGCCTTCCGAACAGCAGCCTGCCATCAGAGCACAGATAACCACCATCAACCGGCCGGTTCCATCTGGATTCAAATATCTGCGCCAGAAAAGGCGGGGCAAAGTTGACGAGCCATAACAAAATGAGCAGTCTAACAAAAAGCATCATTTCCAAATTCCGAGATGTCCGATTTATTCGACTCCCTGAGCAGGCAGCGCTTCTTTGAGCTGTACGGCGACAGGATAGCGCAGAATCATTGTCAGCAGAAACCCCACAACAGGGAGTACACCTATGCACTTTATTGCTACGGGGACCCCAAAATGGTCCGCTATGACGCCCAGCAGGGTTACGCCGATCCCTCCAGCCCCGATGGCGAATCCGGTCAGCAGGCCCGAAGTGACTCCCAGGTTGTTCGGAAAGAGGTTCTGTCCCATGACTACAGTAACGGAAAAAGTGGAAATAAGGATTAGTCCGAATAGAAAGACGATAGCAAAAAGAGCGAACCCCTGCAGCCATAATATGAATGGAAACAGCAGAGCGCAACTCAACATCGAAAACCTCAGCCAAAAACGGTGGCCCCACCTGTCGGCCAGGGGGGAACCTGCAAGGGTTCCGACTGCACCGCCGATCAGAAAAAGGCTGACAAGCTTTCCGGCAAAAACCGGATTCCCCTTTAGGTAATTTATGTAATAAAATGGAATGTACGTCATCAGGCCGAACATAATCCAAGTCCTGATCATGATCGCGCATATGATGACAAAGAGGGCCGTGTAGGCCGCTTTTGTGCTCCCGGCTTTTTCCTTTGGAGCTGAACCTGTGCCGGATTTCGGAACAGCAACGGTGCGCCGAAGCAGGATGATCGCCACCACAAAAAGCAGGGGTATAACGGCCATCCACGTGAGAGATGAAAAGCCGCTGTAGTGTATTATCGAAAGGGCCAGGATCGGACCCAGCGCAATTCCCGCATTTCCGCCAACCGAGAAGACGGACATCCCTGTGGCCATTCTCGCGCCGGTAAAAAACCGGGCGGTTTTGAACCCCTCCGGATGGTAGCAGGCTACACCCATGCCGCTGATAGCCACCAGGAGTAAAACGAGACTGTATTTTTCAGCCAGGGGGAGGAGGCAGAAACCGGCCCCGGCCAGAAAAGCTCCGAGAGGCAGAAGGAAAGCCTTTTCTTTTTTATCCGAGAGCAGGCCGAAGATGGGTTGAATTACCGAAGAGGTAATATTGGCCACGATGAGAATCATGCCGGTCATAGTGTATGAAAGGTTCAGACTGTCTTTGAGAAAGGGAAGAACCGCAGGCAGCGCCCCCTGAAATGTGTCCACAACCATATGGCCGCTCGAAAGCAGCAAAAGCACTTTGAAATTGAATCTGCCCACTATAGAATCCCGCACAAGGGTTACCTGTCAGCACTGATACCATCGCAAGAATTTGTTCCCGGTAGAATTTGGGCGGAAATTTAACCCTTTTTGCGGGAAATGAGAACCAAATAGCGATCTTGTAATGGAAAAAGAATATACGAAAATCCGCGCCGCCATTCTGCTGGTGTCCATCGCGCTCTTTGTGTTTTTCCTGGCGCACTCCCGCAGGAGCGCGCCTCACCCGGAACGCGCGATCCCCGCTGCCGTGATGGTGGAGGTGCAAGGGGATATTCCAAAGCCCGGGATATACACACTTGAGAGCGCGACAGCCACAGCCGCCGCCGCCGCGGCCATGGCCGGCTGCTCATGTGATATTCCGGCGGATATCGCCCGTCAAAAGCTCATATCCGGGCAATCACTGGTCATTCTTCGTCACGAAAAGGGGATCACGATAAGATTTGGCCGCATGCCAGGCGCAGCCCTCCTGGCCTGTGGGCTGAAGCTCGATTTAAATTCAGCATCTATGGACGAGCTTCTCCTTATTCCTCAGATGCGCCCCGAAATCGCGGTCTCCATTGTAGAAAGACGGCGAGAAAAGGCGTGGGAGCATGTCGATGATTTGATTGAAATCCGCGGGGTCGGTCCAAAAACCGCGAAAAAACTCCAAAATTACCTGGAGATTTCGCCACATAACATGCAGTGATCGCGCGACGCCGTCCCAAAACCAAATCTTTTGATTCAGCTTGACTCTGGAGCAAATAAGAATAATTTGATTTTCTTCCCCCACACCTTTAAAATGAGGCACGGGGGAGAGTTACGATTATTTCGTGACTCTCCAGCAAAAGCGAATTAACAGTTTTACAATACCTTATTAGGCTTGCCTAAACGGGATAATTCTGCAATTAGTGATTGTTAAACATTCACGGAAACAGGAGCTTATTCTTGACCTTTCCTAAACTAAGCATAGGAGACCTGGTCGCCAGGGTCCCCATTATCCAGGGCGGAATGGGTATTGGAGTGTCCCTCTCAGGTCTCGCTTCAGCCGTAGCCAACCAGGGGGGAGTCGGTGTAATAGCGACTGCCGGAATAGGTGTTTTGAGCCCCGACAGAGAAATAGGTTACATCGAAGGCAGCATCCAGGTTCTGCGCGAAGAGATCAGGAAAGCCAAAGAGGCCACTAAAGGCATTCTCGGCGTAAATATAATGGTCGCCCTGACCAACTTTGCCGATATGGTCGAAACCTCGATAGCGGAGGGAGTCGATGTCATCCTGTCCGGTGCGGGGCTTCCGCTTGACCTTCCCAAGTACCTGAAGGATGGGGTCAAAACAAAGCTGATTCCCATAATATCTTCCGCCAAAGCGGCGCGCATCATCTGCAAAAGGTGGCTCACGCGGTATAACATGCTCCCGGACGCTTTTGTCGTGGAAGGTCCAATGGCCGGAGGCCACTTGGGTTTCAAGTCGGAGCAACTGGACGACCCGGTGTATGCCCTCGAAAAGATCCTTCCTGAAGTGGTCGAGGCGGTCAGCGTTTTCGAGCGGGAAAACGGGGTGAAGATCCCGGTGATAGCCGCAGGCGGGATATATACCGGCGCTGACATTTTACAGTTCATGAAGCTCGGCGCGGCGGGGGTCCAGATGGGCACCCGGTTCGTCGCCACGCACGAGTGCGACGCCAATATCGAATTCAAGAAAGCCTATATAGACGCCAAAAAAGACGACCTGATAATCATAGAAAGCCCAGTCGGCCTTCCCGGCAGGGCCATAAGAAACGATTTTATAGAGAGCCTCCGCAGCGGGGTGAAAAAGCCGTTCAAATGCCCTTATCACTGCATCTCGACGTGCAACTGCACGGACAGCCTTTACTGCATAGCCATGGCCCTGACCAACGCCGTGAGGGGAAAATTCAAAGGCGGGTTCGCTTTTGCCGGAAAAAACGCCTATCGGGTGAACCGGATACTCTCGGTCAAGGAACTCATAGAGTCGCTGAAAAAGGAATTCGACAGGGCCTTAAATCAGCTTGACGGATGACAAGTTTTGCCGCGGCATGAAATAATTGCAAGCGAGGCAGGCAGGTTCAGTAATAGTAGGTCCCCTTCTTTCTCTTGCTCCGCCTTCCCGTAGCCCATCCTATGAACCAGCCGAAAAGCAGCACAAGCGCTCCTGCCACAAACCACCGGACACGTTGGGAGAGTTTGAGGTTTTCGTTTTCCTGAATCATCGTCTGTATATTTTCCTGAGCGGTCGTCAGGCTCGCCTTTGCTGAATCGTACTCGGACTTGAGCTTCAGGTAATTTGCCGAGCCGCCCTTGAGTTCCTCGTAAACCACGTTGAGCTTGGTGAGTTTGTCACTCAGCTCTTTTTCTCTTTGCGAAAGTCCCGTTTTCTCCTTATCAAGTTCGTCCAGGCGTTCCTTCAGTGCCTCGTTTTCTGCTCTAAGTTCCGCGGCGATTGACGAACTCGGCGGCAATGGACTGAGAAACCTGGAGGCAATCCACCCTTCTCGCATCTCCCCGCCGGATTTTCCGAACCGCACCTTGGTATATGAGTTCGGGTTCACGAGCTCGACGGGCGATGAGGGCGGAACCGTGATAAGCGTTCTCGCTCCGCTTGACGGAGCAGCGCGAAGCGGGAGTTCCTGGGTGTCGGTCGTGTAAGCTTTTGCGGCCAGTGCGGCACCTGCCGGGATCAGGATCGCCAAAGCAGCCGCGAACGCCAGTGCGGATCGGAATCTATCCATATTATTTTGCCTCGCAAACTGATAATTATATTTAAGCTGTTCGGGAACAAACGGGAGGCATTATAGATTCGCTTCCTGAGCCGGGCAAGGAAAAACCCGACATGGCTCATTTTCACCTGTTTTCATGGCGGAGAGTCACAAACATATGCAAAAACTTCCTGAATTGATCGACACGCACGCTCACCTGGACTTTCCTGAATTCGCCGATTCCATCCCGGCAGTCATTGAACGGGCGTTGCAAGCCGGGGTCACCATGATCGTTACGATAGGCATCGATATCGAAACCAGCCGCAAAGCAGTTAAAATAGCCGAGCGCTACGACCGGATTTACGCCTCAGCCGGGATTCATCCGCACGCTTCCTTCAGTCCGGATGCCGGGGCCCTCCAGGAGTTGGAGAACATTGCGGCCAACCGGCGGGTTGTTGCAGTCGGCGAGATCGGGCTTGACTATTTCCGCGACAGACAACCACGTCCGATCCAGAGAGAGTGCATGAGCCGTCAGATCGAGACGGCTATCAAAACAGCAAAACCGGCGATTTTTCATATCCGGGATGCATGGGAGGATTTTTTCCGAATCGTGCCGGAATTTGCCCCTTTCCTGCCGCCCTCCGTTATGCACTGTTTTTCAGGAGACTGGAGAGTTGCGCGCAGATGCCTGGACCTGGGATTTTACCTCTCGATCCCCGGGGTGGTCACATTCCCCAAAGCTGAATATCTCCAGGACGTCGTGAAGCGCGCGCCGTTGGACCGGCTTCTTGTGGAAACCGACTCGCCCTATCTTGCCCCTGTCCCGTACAGGGGCAAAACAAACGAACCTGCGTTCGTCCTCCATACGGCCCAAAAAATCGCCGAATGCAGGAAAGAACCGTTCGAAAAGGTGGCCTCTCAGACCACGCAAAACGCGCGGGAGGTTTTTAGAGTGTAGTGTTGCGTCCCGTAGGTTTGCAAATTATTTGGCGCAGGCAGCCTCGAATTTTATGGGTGAAGCGTGAAAAGTCATAGAAGGATCATCCTCGTTCTGTTCACCTTAATTCTTTGCATTGGGAGCGATCAAATCACAAAAGAGATAGCTGGATCGCACCTGCCGGGAATGAAGCCTTTAGCGTTAGTCAGAGGGATGCTGAGACTAGACTATGTCGAGAATAAGGGCGCGGTTTTCGCTCCGGAGAGACTCCTGCCGCAAAAGTGGCGCGGGAAAAACGTCACTATGGTAGTTGCTGTGTTCCTGGGTTTGAGCGTCGTTTTTCTGATGCTTGCCACTGGACTTCGATTCCCCACAGTATTTGGCCTCTCTCTGTTTTGCGGTGGGAGTCTCTCTAACTTATTCGATCGAATCGCATTCAAAAGGGTGGTTGACTTTCTCAAACTCGGTCTGCCTGGATTTCAGCCTTACATTTTCAACTTGGCAGACGTCGCGATAGGAGCGGGGATAATCATAGCTATCTTAGGCAATGTCATAATTTTTGTAAAAGGCGCCTCGCTGAAGTAACAGCATGATTATCACATTTTGTATTGCATTAGCCCAAAACGTATTTATAATACTTTCGATTCACAACTGTTCGAGCTTAATGGTGTTCACTTAACTCGAGTTACCAGTCGAAACGCATTATCTCCACAGTAAAGGACTATACCTATGGCAAAAAAGATTATCGAAATCGCCTCAGAGATCGTACAAACTCAGGTTTCATTAGCTTCTATGTCGGCTGCCGAAATCACGTCGTCACTCCGGCAAGTTTTTGGCACTCTCCTGGAACTGCAAAAGGCGGAATCCGGTGAAATTGAACTGCCCCAGGCACAAGAATCGGCCGCTGCGCAGGAAAAAACTCCTGGACCAATGACACCGGAAAATTCAATTCAGAACGACAAGGTAGTCTGCCTCGAATGCGGCGCCGAGATGAAGCAATTGACACAGAAACATCTGACGTCCCACGACATCAGCCCAAGAGAATACAAGAAAAAATATGGCTTCCCAATGCGAACTCCTTTGGCTGCAAAGTCATTAACCAAGGCGCGAAGCAAGGCCGCTAAAAAGAGGGGGTTACCCGCAAATCTGCTGAAAGCGATTGAAGCAAGAAGGCAGAGCAAGGCGCAAGGCGCTGCGCCAAGTCCACAGCCAAAAGGGGAACCTGCCGTGAAAAGACGCCGTAAGCCGAAAAGTGAATGAACCGGTTTCCGCTGTCCAATGAGATCGGGGGTGAGATTGCCCGTCCGGGAATAAACCGGCGATACCTGCTCGGTCTAAATCTGCAAGGAAGCCTTAGCTCAAAGGGCCAAAACCGCCGGCTCCGTGCAGCCGGCGGTTGGCGCTTAGCTGACAGTCGGGGTTATCATACGATTTGTGACCGCACCCCGGGCAAAAGGCGCATAATTCTGCTGCGCCTTTAATGGGAAACAGATGAGGTCGGAAATGGCCCGCCCGGGGGCTTTTACTTCTGCGTAACCGTTTGCAGCAGCCGCCTGTAGTAAACATAATTTTCAAAGGGTACGTCCTCACGGATCCTGCCGTCAGCCAGGGGCACGTATCCGCCATCAGCCAGAAGCGGCGGGACCTTCTCTTCGATCTCCCGCCTGATGGCTTCTTTGCCGCGCCTGAGCGCATCGAGATCGATACCTCCTATGAGGCGCAAATCCAGGGCGAACTCCCTGCGAAGATCGCGATAGTCCATTGCCCCGGTATTCACCTCGCAGGCCCACAGGCAGTTGAATCCCCATTTCAGAATACCGGGAATCAAAATACGCGCATTTGCATAAGTGCGGAATATTATGGTCTCCACACCATATTGTCTGATTACGGCAAGGACCGGCTCATAACTCCTGAGCACGAATTCTTCATACATCTTCGGTGAGATCAACGGCTTGTCATTGCCGCCGATAGGTTCGCTGAATACGACTGCGTCCACATCGACCATCCGAAGCACGCGTTCGGTCAGCTTGGCTGCAAATTCACCCTGAATGGACATGCTCTCACGCACGAGCTGCGGATCGAATATGAGCAGATGAATCAGTTGATTAAACCGGTTCCAGCCTCGTACACCCATGGAAAGGAAAAACCCGCGATGCACCCGCAGCAACAGTGTGTAATCCCGCGCCTTCCCAGCCCTCATATGAGCGGTCAAATCTCCCGGAAGGCGGCCATCGAGCCGGGGGTCGAGACTTTTTCGCAAAACCCCCAACTCGGAGACAGATGCAGGCCAATTTTCAATTACTGGAATAGGATCAACATCCGGCTCCAGTTCCTCATGACGATCGAAGGGAAACATCCGCTGTATATCCACGCCATGCGCGAGCCCTTGTTTGCGCCAGACCTTCAAAACCTCATCCCTTATCCCCTCTTCGAAATAAGGGACACGATCAGGGCGGCCAAAGCGCATCACTTCCAAAAACCTTTCACGGCTGTTCATCGTCAACCATTCGCTTTCCGGACTCGACCATATGCCCCGATGGACAAATAGATCATTCTCCCGTTTCGACAAATCTGAGAAGCAGGGGTGCAAACAGTAGGATCATTACTGTGCCCAGGAACATTCCGCCTACCACAACAATGGCAAGGGGCTTTTGAATCTGGCTACCCACGCCATGGCCGAGAGCGGCGGGCAAGAGCCCCAGTGAAGCAACGATCCCCCCCATAAGGATTGGCCGGAACTTGTCCCTGAGGGTTTCCAGTATGGCTTCCGTGTTTCCCTTCCCCCCGATGACCAGCCTGATATAGTGGGTGACGAGAATCGAGGTGTTAAGAATCGACACTCCCACTATCGAGATAAACCCCACGATTGAGGAAACATTAATCGATTGCCCGGTAAGCACGAGACTCAGTACCCCGCCAAAGACGGCAAACAACGGTGCAATCATGGTAATGAGCACGTTTCTGGTGGACCGGTACAGAATGAAAAGAGAGCTGAGAACCAGGAAAAATGCCACCGGTATCGATATAAAAAACCTCTTGAACGACTCCTGCATCTCGTTAAATATTCCGCTCCATTCCATGTAATAGCCTTCGGGTAATTTGCTTTTCACAACTTCGCTTTGCGCCAGCTTGACCGTACCTCCGAGGTCCTTGGAGGAGACCGTGAACTTGACTGGAATATATCTCTTGAAATTCTCCCTGTATATAAAGGAGGCCCCGGTATCGTAGGCAATATCGGCAACCCTCGACAGAGCCACCACTCCCCCATCCGGCAGCACGATAGGAATTGCGCCTATGGCTTCGGGATTGTTTCGATGCCTGGCTGGAAAGCGCACCATTAGAGAAAAGTTCTTCTCGCCCTGAATTATCCTGGTCACCTCCCTGCCTCCAATGGAGGCCGCGACCGTATCCAGGACCTCCTGGACCGTCAGTCCCAGGGCGGATGCATTTTCCCTGTTTACTTTTATCAGCAGGTTGGGCTGCCCGAGTTCTCTAAAAACTCCCACGTCCTCCACTCCCGGCGTACGCTCAAGCCCCTCCCGCACATCTTTTGCGAGCCGGTCCAGCTCGCCCAGATCATCACCGAATATTTTTACCGAATTTTCCCCCTTTACTCCCGACATAACTTCTTCGAGATTATCTTCCTGATACTGGGAAAGACTTATATCGGCGTTAGGAAAACGCTGCTTCATTTTCTCTCTGATGATGTCTTCAAGATCGTTTTTGTTCAGGCCCTTCCTCCACTCTCCATAAGGCTTCAAATCCACGTAGTACTCCGAGTTGAACGGCCCTGTCGGATCTGTTCCATCTTCGGGACGGCCCGCCTGGGCTTCGACGGTCTTGACTTCGGGCAGGCTGAGAAGGAGGTCTCTGGCGCTCTTCGCATTTTCATAAGTCGTTTCAAGAGATATGGAATAGGGGAATATTATTCTCATATATATATTTCCCTCGTCCATCTTGGGAAGAAACTGGCTGCCAATCAAGTGAATGCCTGCCGCCAATCCCGCCAATACCATCAACAGGACAAGACAGAGGACCGCACGATAATGGTTCAGCAGTAAAGCAACGCCCCCCACGCATCGTTTGTTTAAATACACCAGGAAGCCAAGCTCTCTATCTTCCATATTTTTCAGGAACAAACGGGCTGAGGCGACGAGGTATGTGAAGGTAAGAATTAGAGTGAAAACAATAGCATACAGATATGTTTTGGCCATCGGCGAAAAAACTTGAGCCTCCGCCCCCTTCATCATAAAGATGGGCGTGAATGCCAACAATATGACTATCACTGAAAACATTATTGGTTTGCCTACTTCGTCAGAGGCCCTTATCAACGACCGGGAACCGGGACCGTATCTTCTGGATAGCCGGCAATAATTCTCGATGAGAATAAGCGGTATATCGACGATTATGCCGAAATCTATGGCTCCGATGGAAAGGAGGTTGGCCGATTCTCCTGCCAGTGCCATTATTGCCAAAGTTATAATGAGAGATATAGGGATGATACATGCGGTGATGACGGCAACCCTGAGATTGCCGAGAAAGACCAGGAGGGCGATGAGTATGAGGAACACTCCGGAGGATGCCGTTCCAATGACCTTTTTAACCACGGTCACAATAAGGTCCCATTTATCATAAAATGGTACGACCTTGATTCCTTTAGGCAGTATTCTGTCGTTAAGCTCCCTGATCTTTTCATGGATCGACCTGATCGACGGAACGCTTTGCGCATTCTTCCTCAGGAATACCACTCCCGCAGCAATGTCATCGTGATCGTTGACGGCTATTATCCCGGTTCTGGGAACGTTTCCGATACCAACCCGGGCGATGTTTTTTACCAAAACAGGCTTACCGTTCCTGTTTGCGATCAGAGCGTTTTCAATGTCGCTGAGGCTCTTGATGAGGCCTACGCCACTGATCATGTAGTACTGGTCGCCCATCTCAATAGTTCTCCCCACGACATTGAGATTGGATTTTGATATAGAGTCGATCACCTGGGAAAGAGTCACCCCGTACTTGATAAGGTTTTCCGGTTGGACAGTGACAGTGTACGCCTTCGTGTATCCTCCCCAGCCTGAAACGTCCTCGACCCCCTCTGCCGTCTTCAAATGCCTGGCGACATTCCAGTCCAGAAGGGTCCTCAGCTCCATGAGGTTGCCGGAACCGGCCATGCGAAACCGCATGGTCTCACCAGACCCGTTGGCAACTATCCGGGGTTGCACACCTACCGGCAGTTGAACGCCGGCCAACCTGTTTATGACCTCCTGCCTTGCGTCCTTATAGGCCAGATTATAGGAAAACTTGCATTTGATATCCGCAAGTCCATACAGGGAAATGGAATTCAGTCTTTCAAGCTCGGGCATCCCTGCAAGAGCGACCTCGAGCTGAAGGGTTATCTGTCTTTCGACCTCTTCGGCGGACCTGCCCTCGTAAATCGAAACAATTTCTATGATTGCGGGCGCGGGGTCCGGAAACGCCTCGATGTTGAGGCCCCTTACAAAGAAGAGCGAGAGCAGAAGGGTTGCAGCCGTTAAAAGCATGAACAACAACTTCTGGTCTACTATAAAGGTAACCCACCTGTTCATGGCTTCTCCATCTCGATTGCGGAGCAAGCTATTTCATCGCCCTCCTGCAGGCCTTCGATCGCCATTTGCCTGTCGGGGAGTTCTTCAAGAGGTTTTATTTCTTTGAGTTCGAAGGAATCATCGTGCCGGACCCTGACTGCAAACTTGGATTCTCTGTAGATTATGGCGGTAGTGGGCACGACCGGTCTCGATATCTCTTCACCCAGAATTCTTATCTTCAAAAACATGTTTTGCTTGAACAAACCGACATCGTCACTCACGCCAATGTATACCTTGACGGTTTTAGAATCGGCGTCCTCCACGTGACTGATGTATTTGACGGTCCCGTTAAAGGTGGTATCGGGAATGACGTCGGTGACGAAGGAGACCTTTTGACCGGCCTTGATGCTGCTGACATTCGTATCATACATGTTGGCGACCACGACCACCTTGTCAGGATCGGCGATTGTCATCATGGGTGTGCTGCTGTCGAACCGGTCTCCCACATGCGCCTGGATTTCCGCGGCAAACCCGTCCATAGGCGATGCAAGGGTCAGGTCGTCCGGGAATCGCCCCGTATTGGATGCCACCCCGTAGAGATTGAGCTTCTTTTTGATCCCTTCGGCGAGAGCTTTTTGTTGCTCTGCGGCGGCCTGGCTGATAAGCAGATCGTTCTTCGTGACTGCCCCCACTGCAAAGAGTTGCTTGTTGAGGTTGTAAATCCGTTCGGCCTGCTTTAGCTGGGAAAGTGTTGAGAGGTAATTTGCATATGTCTCCGTTACATCGGAGCTCTTCAGGACGATCAGAGGAGTGCCCTTCTTCACCGGCTCGCCAATAGAAACGAGTATCCTGGAGACACGGCCTGAAACAGGGGAGGCCACCTTTGCTCCCCCATCGAGGTCAGGCTGAACAGTGCCTGTCACATCGATGTATTTACGCACTTTTTGCGACGTTACCTTGCAGGTGAGGATATCCTTTTTTCCTTCCGCTTTGTAGCCTTCACCTTTATCGCAACCGTACAAAGCTATGAGTATAACAAGCAATAAAACTCTTGGTATCATTTCATCTCTCCAGTATACAGATTTATCAATTCATTATTCAAATTAAGCTTTGTCAGAGCTTTGATGTATTCCTTCAAATAGTTAAAATACGTTTTTTCCGTGTCGATAAGGTCAAGAACAGTGATTCCGCCCATCGCAAATGCCTTTTCACTGTTATTCATCAGGTAGTTCATATCCGGTTTCTTCTTATTGTAAGATGTGAATATCTCGTATGATGAAATATAGTTGTATAATGCCTGTCGTACGTCGGATACGATTTGCCGCTTGGTTTTCACGATTTGAATTTCGATCTGCTTGTATTCGACTTCCTTCCTCTCGATATTGCCCTGGTTCCTGTCGAAAATCGGGATGTTTACACTGAAGCCTACTCCCATCGTCGGGTTGTATTTCGGGGCAAAGGAGTCGTATTCGGCGCCAACGGTAACATTGGGTATTCTCATTGCCCTGGCCAGGGAAAAGCTGGTCTTGGCCGACTCCAACTGCTTTTGCAGAGAAAGCAGATCGTAGCGGTTCAGATAAGCCTTCGATACGAGGTCCTCCTCGCTGTATTCGGTGTAGGATTCATTCACATGCAGTCCGACTGATTTCAGGGGCTTGTCGATGCCCAGCAGGGCGCTGAGCTGCTCGAGGTCCGTATTGTACTGGTTCTGCATATTCGAGAGGTTGGTTTCGAGGTCTATGCGCGTAATCCTCAGCTTGGTAAAATCGATGTCGCTCAAGAAACCGGAATCGTGCCTCTTCTGAGCAATGAGCAACATCCTGTCGAACCGCTTGAGTTCGTCTTTCGCCGCATCGACATCGAGCCGGTCGCGGTTGAGACTGTAGAAGAGGGTGTAGAAGCCTATAAGAAGGTTTCTTATCACATCGTCATGGGTCAGCCTGGCGGCCTCGAGGGTTTGGCTGGCGGACTGGGTCCTCAAGCCTCTTTTGCCCGCCAGTTCGATGAGCTGATCGACTCTGGCGTTAACCTGCGCATTGTCCGACGACTGCAATATCTCGTTGCCAACTTTGAGCCCGATGAAATCAAAGGTGAAATTGGGATTCGGACGGAGCTTCGCCGTTATGAAATCCGCATGGGACTTGTCTATGTCGTACCTGCTGATAATGATGTCATAGTTGTATGCATAAAATCGCTCCAATGCCTGTTCCAGATTCAGCTCGGTTTCCGTTGCCGGCGCCGGAATCGGGATCAGCATGAGAACACAGAGCAGCAATGCAGCCACGTGCACCATATAACGGCTCACTTACCACCTCCTTGCAAGGGAGACTCAGGTACTACACTCAAGTATTATAAGCGCCGTCAATCTTTTCCAGCGGCGCTTATCTTCGTCTTCTCGATTCTTTACCAGTTCGTCGAGGATGAGGCAAGAAGGCATGCCGTCTCGAATTTATGGCTAACATTTTCTCAAGACAACTGCCAGCATTATCCATTAATTTCACCTTGTTCACCTTGGGAGTGCCGGTGTAGTTTCGGGCGGCCGACAAGAATAGGTGATCAAAGTCCACGGGGTGTGTTATTGTCGCGCCATCTTCGCCCGGTTATGGTAACCCGGCGAATACAGCGGGGCCGGTTCAAGAGAATCCGGAGGCCGGACGATACCGTCAAGCGGCGATGTCGGAGGGAACCGGTCCGCAATCTATTTTTAACGCAACACGTAGGAGAGATTCCGTTTATGGGCAACCTATTCAAATCGCTCTTGCCGGTCCTTATCGGATGCTTTGTAAATGGCTGTCTTTTGGCAGTTGCCGTGCTTGCCGGCTCAGAGACATCGAGCATCATCACTTACTCCGAAAGCAGTTACAATTTTGGGGAACTCTCCGAAATGGCGCCGCTATCCCATGATTTCATCGTGAAAAACGGCAGCGGAGCCATTCTCCATATAAGAGATGTTCAGCCCAGTTGAGGCTGCACGATTGCCCGTTTTGACCGGGCGATCCCTCCCGGCGGGAAGGGAAAAGTTACCTTGGAGTTGAATCTGAAAGGGTTCCAGGGATACGTCAAAAAGACCGCTGCTGTTTTGAGCGACGATCCCGCAAACCCTCGTGTGATCCTGCTCGTGGAGGGGACCGTCAAGCCTCTGATCGAGGTTCGGCCTGATAAAACCGTCTATTTTCAGGGAATTGCCGATGGCCTTTCTGAAAAAGCCATCGACCTCATTACGACCTCCAAGCAGTTTCATATCCGGAAAGTCGAAGACAATCTCGACAAAAAAGCCGCATACAGGCTTGAAACCGTGGAAGACGGGAAACATTACCGGCTCAGAGTCACCAATAACACGTTGCGAGGAAACTACAGGGGGTCCATTACTCTTTATACCGACTTTGCTGAAAAACCTGAGCTTACCGTCTGGGTAAACGGTTCCATAGAAGGGGAGATTGGAATCAGGCCAAAAGTTCTCGTAGTGGGACGGTTGTCCCCCGATCAAGGGGTGATTTCCGGAAAGGTGCTCGTCGTTGATAATAAAAATAGACCCTTCAAGATCGTGAGATGCACATACGAC